>NZ_JALHPM010000101.1:0-25031 GCF_022842525.1 Luteitalea sp. | reverse complement strand
CGGTCGCCAACGGCTATCGCTCGACGGTGGCCGTCCTCAACCAGGGCGTCCGCAACGCCAACGACGGCCTCTCGGATCTCCAGATCAAGGACGGCGCGCTGGACAACGTGTCCAAGCTGCTCGACCGGCTCTCGACCCTGGCGACGCAGGCCGCCTCGGGCCAGACCACCAGCACCTCGCGCACGACGCTGAACGCCGAGTTCGCCGACGTGCTCAGCGAAATCAACCGTGAGTCCAGCGTGGCCAGCCTGTCGGCGTCGCAGGGCTTCTCGGTGTTCGTCAGCAACAACAACACGGACGGCAAGGTCGGCGGCAACATCGGCGCCGTCACCACCACCTCGCTCGGCATCAACGCCGACGTGTTGACGTCACAGGCGGCCGCCCAGACCGCGGTCAGCAACGTCGCCACCGCCGTCAACACCCTCGGTTCGGTTCAGGGCCAGGTCGGTCAGCTGCAGAACCGCCTCAGCTACGCGATCAGCCTCGCGCAGAGCCAGATCGTCAACAACCGCGCGGCCGAAAGCCGCATCCGTGACGCCAACATCGCCGAGGAGTCCGCGAACCTGACCCGGTTCTCGATCCTCAACCAGTCGGGCATCGCCGCGTTGGCTCAGGCCAACGGCCAGACGTCCGCCGTCCTCTCGCTCCTGCGAGGCTGACGCCTCGCACCTGGCGCCGCTCGGGGACCTCCGGCCCCGGGCGGCGCGTTTTTCCCCGCCGCCACCTCGACTGCCCCAGCCGCTCACCCGCCCGCCCCCTATAGCTTCCCGGTACACTGCCGATTGAAGGGATAGATCCCCTCGGTCCGGGGGTCGGAGGCGCGTGCCATGAGTTCGCCCATCACGTTCAGCGGCTTCAACAACATCGACTTCAACAGCGTGCTGGAAGCGCTGTCGGCGCAGGAGCGGCAGCCCGTCGTCCAGCTCGAGACCGAGCAGGCGCAGCTGCAGAAGCAGCGCACCGCGTTCGGCACCCTCGCCACGCGCCTCGGCGCCGTGGAGTCGGCAGCCCGGGACCTCGCGTCGGCGACCGCCTTCAATGCCACCAAGGCGACGATCTCGAACGAGAGTGCCGCGCGCGTCTCGGCCGGGGCCAGCACGCCCACGGGCAGCTACTCGCTGCAAATCGACCAGCTCGCGACGTCGCAGGTCACGGTCACCAACGGGACGATCCCCGACAGCGACCAGACCATCGTGGCCACCGGCGGCAGCCTCACGATCGGCGACACCACGGTGAACATCACCGGGGACGTGACGCTCGAGGGGCTCGCGACGGCGATCAACTCGACCGAAGGCATCGACGTCAACGCCTCCGTGGTGCGGTCGACCGGCGGGAACTACCAGCTGGTGCTGACCAGCAAGGAAACCGGCGCCGCGTCGGCCTTCGCGGCGCCGGTGAGCGCCCTGACCGGCGGCACGGGGCTCAGCTTCGCCGCCACCAATGCGCAGGACGCCCAGGACGCCCAGGTCACCATCAACAACGTGCCCGTGGTCAGCGCCTCCAACACCATCGAGGGCGCCATTCCCGGCACCACGCTGACGCTGCAGCAGGAGACGCAGAACCCGGTGACGATCATGATCACCGCGGACCTGTCGTCGGTCGAGGAACTCGTGAAGAAGTTCACGAGCGCCTACAACGATCTCAGCGCGTTCCTCGAGCAGCAGACCAAGGCCTACGCCAACAAGGAACGCGACAACATCGGCGGCGATCCGCTGGTGCGGCAGCTGAGGAACAGCATGAGTCGCGTGGTCAGCGGAGAGGTGGCCACCGGCGGCGAGTTCACGTCGTTGAGCCGGGTGGGCCTCACCTTCAACCGCACCGGCCAGCTCGAGTTCCGCAATGCCGACCTGCAGGCCGCCCTGTCCACCGACCGCAACGGCGTCCTGGCGCTGTTCCAGGGCGGCACGGGCTTCGACGGGGCCTTCGATGCGGTCAAGGCCGCGATCGGCAACTACACGTCGTCCGGCGGGCTGATTCCGACGGCCCAGACGCGCCTCGACCAGCAGCTCTCGAAGATCGGCGAGCGCATCTCCGAAATGGAGCGCCGCCTGGCCATTCGCAAGGAGGCGATGCAGAAAGAGTTCATCGCTGCCGATTTGGCCATTGCGCAGCTGAATGCTTCCAAGAGTCAGCTGGGCTCACTCGGGGCCTCGTTCAGCAGTTTCTAACGCACGGACCATTCGCTCATGTCGACCCTTCTGGCGTATCACGCTCCCCTCAGCCCGAATCCCGCCATGTACACCAAGGGTACCCAGGCGTACCTGCAGACGCAGGTGCAGTCACGCACGCCCGTCGAACTCGTCGTCATGCTCTACGATGGCGCGCTCAAGTTCCTCGGCCAGGCTCGCGATGCCATGGCGGCCGGCGACCTCGTCGGCAAGCGTCAGTCGCTCTCGCGCGGGCTGGCCATCGTGCAGGAACTCCAGAACATGCTGAACATGGACGCCGGAGGCGAGATTGCAGAGCGCCTCGACGGCCTCTACACTTACGTGCTGGGCCGATGCTACGAGGCCAACGCGCAGCGCGACGCCGCGGGCATCGACGAAGCCATCAAGCTGCTGACGCCGTTGCGGGACGCCTGGGCCGACATCTCGGCGCAGGGGCCGTCGTCGGCGGCCTGAGTCTGACCCGGCCGGGAGGGCTGCACGCGTGACTGCTGATCTTGAGACGGTGCTGGCCGACTATCGCACCGGCCTCGATGCGGAACTCGCCCTGCTGGCGCAGCTCGAACAGGTGGCGATCCGACAGCACGCCCTCCCCCAGCCGGCGACGCCCGAACCCCTCACCGGCCTGGCGCTCGAACGCGAGCGCCACCTGACCGCGCTCACCGCGCTCGAGCAGCAGGTGCAGCCCCTGCGTCAGCACATCGCGACGCATCTGACCAACGCCCGGCAATCTCCCGGATTCGCCGGCATCGCGGAACGCCATCGGCGTGCCAGCGAGCTGGTCGCCCGCATCCTTCACCTCGACGACGAGAGCCTGGACGTGCTGACACGCGCCGATACGGAGCGACGTGCGGCCGCCCACAGCCTCGAGACCGGCGAAGCCACGCTGGCGGCGTACCGCCGCATCCTGCAGCAGCCGTCGGCAGGGCTCTTCACGCAGCGCGGGTGAGGGCGGCAGGCGCGGTCAGGCCGAGACGGCGACCGGCGGGGACAGCACGCGTCGACCGAGCGGGCGCTCGGCATGGAGGAAATACCCCGTCTGGACGAACCCGCGCGCGTCGTAGAGGGCCCGCGCCTGCGGGTTCTCCTCGCTGACGAGCAGCGTGGCCGTCGCCCGGTCGTGCTGCACGCCCCACGACAGCAGCGCGTCCAGCATGCGGCTGGCCAGGTGCTGCCGCCGCGCCACCGGGTCCACCACGATCTGCGCGAGGTGGATGGTGCGCTCCGACAGGGCGGTCACGATCGCGGCACCAGCCAGCGACGTCCTCGACTCCCCCGCCGTCACCAGGCTGGCGTCCGGCAGGAAGTGGCCGAGCGCCGTCCCCCGCGTCAGTTGGCCGAGATACTGCGCCCATTCGTCCAGTCGTCCATGGGGCGCGAAGCAGCGCGCGCCAGGCACGCCGGCATAGGCACGCGAGAACAGCCGGACCAGGTCCGGGCCGTCGCTGTCGAGCACGGCGCGCAACGCCGGGTCGGGGGGCACCACGCAGGATCGCTCGAGCGTGCGCCGCAGGTACCAGTACCGCGTCACCGCGAACCGTCGCCGCTGCAAGGCACTCTCGCAGGCCGGACTGTCGGGATAGACGAACAGCAGCACCTCGTGGGCCAGCGACGCCTCGGGTGACTTGAAGATGGCGTCGAGCAGCAACCGCACGCCATCCGCCGTGCGTGCGTGAAGCGCCCCGACCTGCAGGACACCCTGCTGCACCAGAAAGTACGTCCACCCGACGATGCTCTGGCCAGGGCCGCGGACGACGAGCCCGGGCAGCGTGCCCGCGGCACGCGCCTGCTCGAGCACACGAAGCGATGCAGTCAGATCCCACTGCAGGCCGTTGGCCCACCGGGAGCGCTCGCCCTCGTAGACCGGCTCCAGGGCCGATGCCGGCAGATTGCGCCAGTCGTCGACCCTCATGACGACGAGCCCGGGGAGCGCGAGGCCAGCTGGGCCAGTGACGCCGGCAATCCCGCCGGCGCCGCCGCGCGGCGATTCTCCTCGCGGATCTGGTCGTAGACCTCCTGTCGATGCACGGGCACATCGGCCGGGGCCGTCACGCCGAGACGGACGGCGTCCTTGCTGACCCGCAGGACACGGATCTCGATGCCATCGGCCACGATGATCGCTTCGTTGCGTCGACGCGTGAAGACCAGCACGGACAGGCTCCTCGCTCAGAACAACTGCGTGAGCTCGAACCGCAGCGGGTAGAGGCTGTTCGAGGGCATCAGCTGGTAACCCAGCATCCGCGTGGGGTTCACGACGACCGGGGCGCGCAGGTTGACGAGCGTCTGGTCGTCCAGCACGGTCACCACCGAGAGCCAGACGAGCGACGTCTCGTCCGGATCCCCCAGACGGGCGCGATCGACATCGGAGAGCACGCAGCGGTAGTCCGGGAACGCACGGCGGGGGTCGACGGCCAGGAACGAGGCCGACGGCCCCTCGACCGACTGCAGGCACTTGAAGGGCTCGAGTTCGCGCGACGACAGCACGACGAAGCGGCGGCACTCCTCGAAGCCGGGCAGACCGGCTGGAAAGGTGATGATCTGGTCGGCGGCGACGTCGAACGTCCCGAACGCGGTATCGACCCGCGTCACGTCGTCGGGCACTGGAGTGGAGTTCATCGCAGGTAGTCCATCAACGACGACTTCTGGCTGGTGCCGGCCGCCGCGATGGCGGCTGACTGCGCCTGCTGGGCCCGGCTCATCTCGGAGATCGCCTCGGCGAGACTGACTTCCTCGGCCTGGGATCGACGGGTGTCACTGGCGCGGCGCATCTCGTCGAGGCGCGCCTTCTCGGCCGGCAGCGCACTCAGCGTGGCGCCGACCCGGCTCTGGGCCGTGGTCACGCGATTGAAGGCCTGCTCGAGGTCGGCCAGGCCCGCGTCGATGCCGGCCATGTTACCGGTCCGCACCGCGCCGATCAGGCTGTCGAGCGACTGGAACAGGTCGGCCGGCGCACTGCCCTGCAGCAGGCTGCCGCCGTCGACGGTCACGTCCGCCGACGAGGTGCGCGAGACGTCGACCTTCACGACGGTGGCGTCGCCCTGGTAGGCCGAGATGACCGCGCCGGCCTTGGTGTAGGGCGCGGAGGTGTTGTCGGCGCCGGCAAAGAGATAGATGCCGCGATAGCTCGTGTTGATCGCGGTGAAGATGGCTTCCTTGGCGCCCTCGATCTCGAGGGCGATGGCTTCGCGCTGCGCCGGCGTCAGCACCGTCGTGCGACCGGAGGCCGCCTTGGTCTGCGCCGTGGTGATGCTGGAGATCACGTCGCTCAGCACGGTGTCGGTGACCCGGAGGCGCGAGTCGACCGAGTCGTTGGCCTCCCGGTAGCGGTCGACGGCACGAATCTCGGCCCGCTCGCGCAGGCCGGTGGTGGCCGCGGACGGGTCGTCGCTGGCCTGCTGCAGCCGTTTGCCGGACGACACCTGCTGCTGCGCCCGGGCGAAGGCCACGGCGGTGCTCTGGATGTCGCGCAGCGAGTTGCGGAACAGGGTGTTGTTGGTGACGCGGAACATGTCGGCCTCGAGCTAGCGCTTCAGCGACAGCAGGGTGGTGATGGTCTCGTCGATGACGGTGAAGAACCGGGCGTTGGCCTCGTACGCGCGCTGGTAGCGCAGCATCATCGCGGCCTCTTCGTCGATCGAGACGCCCGACACGCTGTCGCGGAGCTGCTCGATCTGCTGGACGATCTCTTTGCGACTGGCCTCATCGGTCTCGGCGCGATGGACATCGCTGCCGACGTCGTAGACCAGCGCCGTCCAGGCCTGATCCGGCGTCCGGCCGTTGACGATGGACGCGTCGCGCAGGTCGGCCAGCTTGCGGGCCACGGCGTTGTCGCCTGGCGCCGCGACGCCGGCCGCAGCCAGACGGGACGGATTCCCGAGCAAGGCCGGGTCCATCCGTAGCGCCGCCGCTGCCCCCGCGACGCCCGTCGGCGGAGTGAAGAACGTGCCGCCCGCCGCGCCCGTCAGGTCGAAGCCGGTCGCGTGCAGCGCGTTGACCTCGGTGGCCACGGCGTGGGCGATCTCGTCGAGCTGCGCGCTGTAGCCCGGGATGTCGCGGTCGCGCACCTGGAGCAGGCCCCCGAGGTGCCCGTCGGTAATCTCGGCGGTGATGTCGACGCCGCCGGCGCGAATGCTGGCGTAGCCGGCCGGCGGGCCGCCGACGGCGGCCAGCGGATAGGCATCCTCACCGATGACCAGCGGGCGCCCGCTGCGCGTGACGATCTGCATCGTCCCGTCACCGAGCTCGAGCACCTGCGTGCCGAGCAGTCCGGACAGGTCCTGGACCGCCTCGACCTGCTGGTCGCGCAAGTGCAGCGTCTGCGACGACGGCGACGTCCCGATCGACTTGTTCAGGGACGCGATCCGGGTCGTCAGCTCGTTGATGGTCTGGACGTCCTCGCGCAACCGGACGTCCGCGGCCTTGGCCGCATCGGTCAGGCGCGTGGCCATGCCATTGAACGCGGAGGCGAGTGACGCGCCTTCCGACAGCACCTGCTGGCGGGCAGTCGAGGACGACGGCGCGTCCGCCAGTTCGGCGAAGGCGTCGAAGAAGTTCGCCAGACTGGCGTCGACCGAACTCCCCGGCTTGCCCAGCGCGACTTCGGCGAGGCCCAGGGTATCGGCGATGGCCGACTGCTGCTGTTCGAGCGGCGACTCGTCGTACAGGCGCTGATCGTAGAGGCGGTCGCGCATCGAGCGCACGGCCAGCACTTCGACGCCGTTGCCGGCCGAGAAGCGATCGGGCGGCGGGATGGCGCCGAAGTCGGCCACACGCTTGGTGTAGCCCGGGGTGTTGACGTTCGCGAGGTTGTTGCCGACCACGTCCAGGCCGAATCGCTGGACGTCGAGGGCGCGCGAGGTGGTGCCGAGCATGCCAAAGAGCGACATCAGCCTCTCGCAGTCAGGAAAGTGCCCGCGTCACCGGACGACAGGGGCTGCCCCACCGGGCTGTACCCGCGCGGCACATCGGACGACGGTGCCGGCGCGCCGATGAGCAGCGACAACGAGCACCCCAGACGCCGACATCGCGCCAGGGCCGCCGTGAGCGCACGGACACGATCGGGCGCCAGGACGTCCCCGCGGGGACCGGCGTCGGCGACGGCGGCCTGGAACGCGAGGGTGCGTTCGGCGAGCATCGCCTCGCTCGCCGCCAGACCGTCCTCGCGCACATGCGCCAGGGCGTCGGCCAGCGTACCGAGGGCCTGCTCCAATGCCTCTGCCGTCGTGCTCAGTCGGGATGTCTCAGTCACACCCCACGCTCCGCATTCCGGCCGGGGTCCATCCCCGGCCTATTTCGACAGCACGCTGTCGATGAGGCGGTCGGCGAGCCGGCCCGGGTCGTTGCCGATCTCGCCGGCAGCCAGCTTGGCCTTGGCGCGCTCGACGACGTCCTGCCGAATCTCCGGGGCCTTGGCGGCGGCATCCACCGCCTTGCCGAGCAGGCGCGCGTCAGCCGAGACCTCGACACGGTCGCCGGCATCCACGCCACCACGCGACTGCTGTGCGCGCTGCTGTGCGGCCTTCTCGACCTGCTGGGTCTGGCCTGCGTCCTGTACACCCGAGGGGCGATCGCCCTGAATCTTCATCGTCTACTCCTGTGGCGCGCGGCGGATCGGCCGGCGCTTGAACCAGGAATCGGCAGCCGTTCACTGACCTTTAATGTCACTCGTCAAATTCCTGACGAACTGTTCCGGGTCCACCCGTCGACCGCCCTGTGTCACCTCGAAATGGAGGTGCGGACCGGTCGATCGGCCCGTACTGCCCACCCGGCCCACCTGCTGGCCCTGGGTGACGATGTCGCCGGCCTTCACGTCCAGCGAGGCGAGGTGTGCATACCGCGACTCGAAGCCGTTGTGGTGCCGGACCACCACCGTGAGGCCATAGCCTCCCTGCGCCTCGGCGGTGACCACGGTACCAGCCGCTGCGGCGGGCACCTCGGTACCATGTTTGGCTGCAAGGTCGATGCCGCCGTGGAATCGCGCCTGGCCCTTCAACGGATCGGTGCGCCACCCGTAGGCCGAGCTCACCCGCCCCGCCAATTCCAGCGAAAGCGGGCCCGGGGCGCCGCCGACCGCCTCGACCTCCCGTGGCATCGCATGTCGAAGTGTCGACACCGCGACCGACGCCGCGGTCGGTGAGACCGCCAACGGGGTCGCTGACGTCACGGGCATGGCCCGTCCTGCCTGCGGCGTGACCAGCGATCCGGGCGCCACGGCCGTCTGCTGACGCTCCCACGACTCGACCATCGAGGGCGTGAGCCCCATCCCGCCGGCCTTGGCGAGGTGCAGCGCGAGCTCCTGATCGATCGTCGAGCTGTAGGTCTCCTTGCCGAGCCCCTCGCCGTCGCTGCCCTCGTCGAGCAGGGACTTCCGCATCTGCTTGATCATCTCCAGCATCAGCATCGACTCGAACTGCGCGGCGAGTTCGCCCAGCTTCTCCCGCTCGGCGGCCGGGGCGGCCGTGCGGTCGAGCGTCGTCAGCCGGTCGGCGCCGGGGGTCGGGAACGAGAGCGAAGGACTCGTGTCGCGGGACATGGTTCGGGAGTCGGGAGTCGGGAGTCGTCAGATGATGACGATGTCGGCGCGCAGCGAGCCCGCCGCCTTGAGCGCCTGGACAATGGCGATGATGTCGCGTGGCGTGACGCCGAGCGAGTTGAGCGCACGGACGACGGCATCCAGCGTCACGCCCTCCTCGAGGGCGATCAGCCGGGCGTCGGTCTCACGGACGTCCACCTGCTCGTTCGGCACGACGACGGTCTCGGCGCGATTGGGCGCGAACCCATTGGGCTGCGAGACGTCGAAGCGGGTGGAGATGCGCACCGAGAGCGACCCGTGCGCCACGGCGGCGGCGCCGAGCGTCACCAGCGAGCCGATGACCACGGTGCCCGTCCGCTCGTTGATGACGATACGGGCCGGCATGTCCGATTCGACGGGCAGCGGCTCGATGCGCGCCATCAACTCGGGAATGTTGCCCTTGAAGTGCGCGGGCACCGTGATGCTGACCGTGGCCGGATCGAGCGCCCGTGCCGAGCCGACGCCGAGCGCGCCGTCGACGGCCGCGGCGAGGCGCGAGGCCGTCGAGAAGTCCGGCGTGTTGAGCGCGAGCATGACCTGGTCGCCGTCGGGCACGATGCCGCGGGGCTGCACCTGCACCATGGCGCCGCCGGGCACGCGCCCCGCCGTCAGGTGATTCACCTGCACGCTGTTGGCCTGCGTGCCCCCACCGAAGCCCCCGAGTGTCAGGGCGCCCTGCGCGAGCGCGACCACTTGCCCGTCGGTGCCCCGCATCGGCGTCGGCACGAGCGTGCCGCCCTGCAGGCTCCGCGCGTCGCCAATCGACGACACGGTGATGTCGAGGCGCACGCCGGGCCTGGCAAAGGGCGGCAGTTCCGCACTCACCATCACCGCGGCGATGTTCTCCACCCGCATCAGGTCGGGTGACACCACCACGCCGAAGCGCTCGAGCGTGTTGGCCAGGGACTGGTTCGAGAAGAAGGTCTGCCGCCGGTCACCCGTGCGGTTCAGGCCAATCACCAGGCCGTACCCGATGAGCGGCATCGCCCGCACGCCGACGAGCGACGCGACGTCCTTGATCCGCATCGAGGCGCCGCTGCGCGCGCCCACCGGCGCGCTGCCGAGCACCACCACCGCCATCAGGACCGCAACCATCATGCGAGACACGTCGTTGGCTCCGAACGAACCCGATCCGGGTTCAGAAGATCTTGTTCATGATGCGCAGCAGCCAGCCCGGCTTCAGGTTGTCCTTCATCAGGCCGCGGCCGTAGTACTGGATGCGCAACTGCGCGATCTGCGTCGAGAAGACCTGGTTGTTGCGACGGACGTCCTGGGCGCGGACGATGCCGGTGAGCACGACGACCTGGCGCTCGCCGTTGAGATCGAGCTCGCGCACGCCCTCGAGCACGAGGTCGCCATTGGGGAGCACCTCGCTGACACGCGTGGTCATCGTCGCGGTCAGCATGCTGGTGCGGGTGGTGGTGCCGCTGCCCCTGAAGGCGCTCTCGGCACTCATGCTGGCCAGGTTGGTCGGATCGATCGCCGCCGGCAGCTTCGTTTCGAGCCCGAACAGGGTCGGCATCGATGCGCTGCCGTCGCTCGACTTGTCGAGCTGTGAATCGGCGGTCGCCGACGACTCGATGTTCTCGATCACCCGGACCGTGATGAGGTCGTTGACACGACTCGCCCGCCGATCAGACGCCAGCCCGGAGATCCAGTCGATCGACGGCTCGTCGGCCTGCGCGGGCGCGGAGCGCGCCAGCGCGCGCGCCGTCTCGAGATGCTTCGCGATCGCCTGATCGTAGGTGTCCTTCGAGACCTTCTGGGGAGCCTGGGCCAGCGCGGTCGAGACGCCGAGCAGGGCGCCGATCACCGTGAACACGACCGTCCTACGAGCCATGGACCACCTCCACTTCGGCGTCGGCGACGACGCGGGCGCGCAGCCGTCGACGGCTGTCCGGGTTGACCACGATGACCGTGTCGCCGAGCCCGCCGGACTGGGCGGCGATGGCGCGCCCGCGCACTTCGAGCCCGCCGACGCGCGCCACGGTGACGACCTCGTCGCCCGACGTCACGAGCGCGCGCTCGACGATCGCGGCGGCCGTGAGCACATCGTCGGCGAGCAGCGCGCGGCGGGCCATCGCGCCGGTCACGGCTGCGAGCGTCGGCAGCGGCGAGAACGGCTGCCGGCCGATGTCCTCACGGACGGTCACGACGTCCGCGGGGCTGAAGGCGTGGCGGGCCGGCACCCGGTCACGCGTCCGCAGATGCGTGGCGCGCACGTCGACCCGGGCCGTGAGGCGACCGAGGCGCCGCGGCGACAGCTCGCCCGCCGCATAGAGGACGAAGCGCACCGGACCGGCCGTGCGACTCTGCGGCTCGGCGATGGCGGTGGCCATCTGCGACGCGTCGCCCGCGAGCGACAGGACCGGCGCCGACAGCGTGACCTCGGCGTCGCCGCCGAAGACTTCGCGCACCGACCGCGTCGCCACGGCCACGGCGGCGTCCACGTCGGCCGTCGTCTGCGCCCACGCCGGGGCGCCCACGACCAGCCACACGGCCGCGACGCGCGCCAGGCGCGTCCACGGCGCGCGCATGCGATCAGCGCGCAATGTTGTTCACCTGCGACAGCATCTCGTCGGCCGTGCGAATGACCTTGGAGTTCGCTTCATAGGCCCGCTGCCCGAGGATCATGTTGACCATCTCCTCGACGATGCTGACGTTGGACTCTTCGAGGAATCCCTGCTGCAGCGTGCCCATGCCTTCGGTGCCCGGCAACCCCGTGATGGCGTCGCCCGACGCGGTGGTCACCGTGAACAGGTTGCTGCCCATGGCGTGCAGGCCGGCGGGGTTCTGGAACATCGCCAGCTGGATGGAGCCCACCTGCTGCGGGGCACTCTCGCCCGACACCGCGGCCGACACGATGCCGTCCTTGGAGATCGTCACCGACACGGCGTTGGCCGGGATCGTGATGGCCGGCTCGAGGACGTACCCCTCGTTGGTCACCAGCGTGCCCTCCTGGTTCACGTGCAGGTTGCCCGATCGCGTGAAGGCGGCCTGCCCGTCCGGCAGCGTCACCTGCAGGAAGCCGCGGCCTTCGATCGCCAGGTCGTACGGCGCATTGGTGGCGCGCAGGTTGCCGCTCGCGAAGTCGCGCGAGATGGCCACCGGCTTGGCGCCGAGGCCGAGTTCCACGCCCACCGGCGATTCGGCCGTGCCATTGGTCGGCGTGCCCGGCGCGACCATCTGCTGGTAGACCAGGTCCTCGAACTCGACGCGGCTCTTCTTGAACCCCGACGTGTTCACGTTGGCCAGGTTGTGGGCAATGTTGTCGATGTTGGCCTGCTGGGCATTCATGCCGCTCGCGGCGGTGTACATCGCTCGAATCATGTTCGTCCTCGATCTGTCGATTACCGGTTCGCCGAAGAACGGGCTGCGGTGCCGTGTCGCCGCCGGACTCTGTCCGGCGGGCGACGTTCACTGAGCGTCGGACAAGTCCGACGCCTACACCCAGGCCCGCGTGCCGGCGTGCTGGCGACTACCGCCGTCCGAGCTCCGTGATGGCCCGCCCATCCAGTTCGGTGCTGAGAATGTTCAGGCCGCGCTGCAGGGCCTCGAAGCCACGCGACACTTCCGTGAGCGCCACCATGCGGTCGACGACCGACACGTTGGAGGCCTCGAGCATGCCGGACCGCACGGTCGCGGTCGGGGCCTCGGTGGGCGTGACCGTGGTGGGCACGCGGAAGCGGCCGAGATCTTCGCGCTGCAGCTCGGAGTAGTCGCCGAAGTCGACCACGCGCAGTCTGCCGGCCGTCTGGCTGCCGACGCTCACCGTCCCATCGTCGGCCACGCTGATGGGGCCGGCGTTGCGGCCGACCTTGAGCGGGCCGGCCGCGGTCTGTACGGGGAAGCCGTCCGCGGTGACGACCGTGCCGTCGGCCGTCAGCGAGAAGTTGCCGTTCCGGGTGTAGCGGGGCCCCTGCGTCGTGTCCACCACGAAGAAGCCGCGGCCCTCGATGGCGAAATCGAGATCGCGATTGGTCTTCTCCATGGCGCCGGGGCGGAAGTCCAGGTGTCCAGGACCGGGCGCCACGTCCACCGCCGCCTGCAGGGCCTTGCCGAAGCTCGGACGCTGCGCGGCGTGGGTCGTGACGCGTTCGGCCTTGTAACCCGCGGTCTTGGCGTTGGCGATGTCGGAGGCGAGCCGATCGAGTTGCTCGAGTCGCGTCCGTAGGCCGCTCAACGCTGCGTAACTGCCACCTGCCATGTTTTCTCCGTCCGAGAGGGCGCGACGATCAGGTCTTCAGGACCGAATGCCCCGTCGAGACGTACCCATGCAAATCCCGGGCCCCACGTGTGCTGCCACGTCTGGGCCCGTCCGGCGGTGGCGGCGTCGGCAATGCGTCGGGCGGCCTGCACCGCTGTCAGTCGTCCGACACCACTGACCGGCGTCGGGGTGGCGTCGAGGCCATAGGCCTCGAGCAGCGCCTCGAGTACGGCGTCGCTCACGAGGTAGGCCCGCACCCGCATGCCGGTACCCGACTGCAGGGCGGCGATGGCCGTCCGTGGCAACGGCGCGGCGGCCGCGATGCGCAAGGTGCCGTCACGTTCGGTCTCGAGCGGCACGACGCCCAGGGCCTGCACGACCGTCCTCGAGAGCCCCGCCACCGTGAGGCGCACGGAGCGCGGGTCGATGCGGGTCAGGAACCCGACACCCGATTGGCGGGCCAGGGCATGCGTGATGGTGGCCTCGTCCACGGCGCCCATGGCGAGCAACTGCGCGCCGAGCCGCAACCCGCTGGTCCCCTGCCCCTGCAGCGCATGCGCCAGGGTCTCGGCCGAGATGCTGCGCGCGGCCACCAGGGTGGCACCGAGGCGCACGGGCGGCATCGTCGGCACGCGGACGATGCGCGGTGGGCGCAGCGCCTCGATCCGGCGTGTGGTGACGTCGGCCAGGCACGTGCTGCTGCAGAACCACTCCCCGTCGAAGTGGATGCCCGGACGCGCCCACTGCACGACGCGCCAGGTCGGACACTCGCTATGCGCGCAGCGAGGCACGGCCCGACTCCGTCGTCTTGCGCGTACGTCCGGACGCCCCGGCATCGGCCAGGGAGAGGCGCAGGCGAACCTCGCCTTCGGAGACCTGCTCGGCGGCCGCAATCTCCTTGACGGTGCGTCCACGCCGGGTGGCCGCCCGCAGCCGGACGGCCGTCGGCCGCGCCGCAGGAGGCGCCTGCGGTGCCGCTGCCGGGGACGTGCCCAGCGAGGAGAGGCGCTCGACTTCGGCGGCCACCTGGCGGAAGCCCGTCTCCGTCGTGTCGGTGAGCAGGTTGACGCCCTCCTGGAGGCGGGCGATGCGCTGCTCCAGTTCGACGGTGTGTCGCAGCGCGCGCACCAGGCGCGTCGCCACCAGCAGGATCACGCCCGTGGCGAGCAGCAGGATGGACGTCAACACGAGCATCGGCATCGGCATCGAAGGTCTCCTTACAGTTCCAGGCTGCGGAGGCGGTCCGCGGGACTCACCACCTCGTTCACGCGCACACCGTAGCATCCCGACACCACGACCACCTGGCCGCGGGCGACGAGACGGCCATTCACCAGCAGGTCGACCGGATCATCGGGCGATCGCGCCAGGTCGATCATCGAACCGGGGCCAAGACGGGCCAGAGCCTCGAGCGTCATCTGGGTCTCGCCGAACCGCACCGTGATCGGCAGTTCGATGTCGAGGACGACGTCGAGATTGCGCGGCGGCGGTGACGCCATCGCGGCGGCCGGTATCGTGGGCGGCGGCGGGGCCGAGGGTTGGGCCGGCATGGCCGGGCGCGCGGGCTCGGGCGCCAGACCCGCGATCGTCCGTCCCCACCCGACCAGCCGGATGGGGTCCGCCGTGCCGACCATGAGGTCGTAGTGCTGGGCATCGGGCAGCACGGGCGCGGTGGCCGGTCCGGCGTCCTCGACGGTCAGTCGCAGGCCCTTGCCGTCGCCATGGACATGGGCACCGGCCGCCTGGCCAATCAGTTCCTTGAGCGCGTCGACGATGTCGGCGTCGCCGACCAGGGCCGGATCCCCGAGGATGGCGGCGACCAGTTGCGTCGCGCCGTCCTGGCTGAGACCGAGCCACACGGTCCCGACGCCGGTGCCGCCGACCTGCACCGGGACCTGCCAGTCGACCGTGGCCTCGCCAACGGTCGGCATGCAGCGCACGGCCGTGCCGGTCATGGCCCCGAGGGACTCGCCCAGGTTGGTGGCCAGTGCGTCGATGAGGAGCTTGGTCTCAGGCATGCGCCACCTCTGCCCCGCTTCCCGTGGTCACCGGCTGCAGCAGGCGCACGCCGGCGTGGCCACGCTCCTGCATCGGGTAGGCATCGAACTTGACGGTGTCGCAGACGCGGACCTGCAGGGGATCCGAGAGCCGATGGCCGAGCGCGATCACGTCGCCGGGCGAGAGTTCGAGCACGTCACGGGCCGACAGGGTGGTCTCGACCGTGGCCGAGACGTCGACCGGGAGGTGCCCGAGCGTGCGCCAGAACTGCTGCCGGTCGTCGATGGTCGGCTCGCGATGCGATCGGTACCAGGTGTGGGTGAACGAGTCGCCCACGGTTTCGATGGCGGTGGCCGGCAGACAGAAATTCAACATTCCGCGCGCGTCGCCGATCTTGATGTCGAAGCCAATGAGGACCACGACTTCATTCGGGGCCGCCACCTGCAGCATCTGCGGGCGCGTGTCGCGGCCGTTGACCCGGAAGCGCACGTCGACGATGTTGCGCCACGTCTCGGTGAGGTGCTCGAGCACCAGCTTGACCACGCCGTCGATCACGTTGTGTTCGATCTCGGTCAATCCGCGCGTCGGCGCCATGCCCTTGCCGGATCCCCCGAGCATGCGGTCGATCATCGAGAACGCCACCGAGGGGTTCAGCTCCAGCGCGCCCAGGCCCTCGATGGGCGTCAGCGAGATGGCATAGAACGCCGTGGGATCGGGCAGCGACATCAGGAACTCGGAGTACGTGAACTGCTCCACCGAGGTCACGTTGACGTCGGTGACGGTGCGCAGGTACGCCGACAGCGACGTCGAGATGTTGCGGGCGAACCGGTCGTGCAGGAAGTGCAGCGACCGGATCTGCTCCTTGTTGACCCGGTCCGGGCGGCGGAAGTTGTAGACGATGACCGACTCGCTGTCGATCGGCAGGCTTCCGTCGGCTTTGGCCGACTTGTCCAGGTCCGCGGCCGATGTCAGGAGGGCATCGATCTCGTCCTGGGAGAGGATCTTGCTCACGCCCGCGCCTCGGGCTTCTGCAGTCGGGTCTTGAGGCTGCTGCGCAGGCGAGAGAGCGCCAGCGAGCGCAACTGCGACACCCGCGACTCGCACACGCCGATGACCGCGCCGATTTCCGCCATGGTCATCTCTTCCTCGTAGTAGAGGGCCAGAATCTGCCGTTCACGCTCGGGCAGTTCCATGATGGCCTGCGCGAGCAGCACGCGCAGTTCCTTGCGTTCCAGCTGGGCGTCCGGGCCCTCGTCCACATCGATGCAGAGTTCGAGCAGCGGCTGGCCGTCCTCGCCCGTGGCATCGAGTTGCCGGATGGCGCCGACGTCGAGCGTCCGGACCTGGTCCATCGCCTTGTCGTACTCGCTCGGCGACATCTGCATGTGACCGGCGACCTCGTCCTCGGTCGGCTCGCGCTTCAGCTCGGCGCGCAGCTTGGCGACCGCGCCGTCGAGTTCACGGCGCATGCGGCGGAGGGAACGCGGCGCCCAGTCGAGGTCACGCAGCGCATCGAGCATGGCGCCCTGCACGCGTCGGCGTGCGAAGGCGTCGAAGGGCACGCCCATCGACGGCCGGTAGCGGCCAGCCGCGTCGATCAGTCCCATCACGCCCACGCTGATGAGATCGGTCATCTCCACCTGTGCCGGCAGCCGCTGAGCCAACCGGTGCGCCATGGCCTTGACGAGGCCGACATGGGCGATCACCAACTGGTCCCGGTCCATATAGCTCGCCTGCGGGGTCAGTACCGGCACGGCCTCTTCTCCTGTCCAGCGCCCCTGCGCGGGGGCATTCATGCGTGCACCACGGGGACCTGCCCGAGGAGACACGCGGCAATCATGTCGGGCTCGCCCTCCACCAGGTCTTCGGGGACTCGCTGCCCCAGCCCGATGAGCGATACCGGCACGTCACGTTCATGGAGGGCGCGGACCAACGGCATGACCGTCTCGGCCTCGTCCACCTTCGAAATCACCACGCGGTCGGCCCCGGCGAGGGCGAACCGGTCCCAGATGCGGTCGAAGTCCCGCGGCGTGGTGCCGCCGGGCACGACCAGATGGGTGTGCACGGCCGGCAGGGTGGACAGGGCCGCGAAGAACGCCCCCGCCTCCTCGTTGGCCGGCGAGAGACCGGGCGTATCGACCAGGACCGGCAGGCGGCTGCTCGTGACGGCCCCGGTCACCTCGTCGGGTGTGCGGGCGACCACGAACGGGCTGCCGATGATGTCGGCGTAGAGTCGCAGCTGTTCGACCGCCCCGACCCGATAGCCGTCGGCGGCGACCAGCCGGTACCGCCGCTCCCCGCGCGCCCGGGCTTGCGCGGCAATCTTGGCGATGGTGGTCGTCTTGCCGACCCCTGGGGGGCCGATGAAGACGTTGACGTCCCCGAGCGCCGTCCCGCGGGTGGCGATGGGCGCCAGGCAGGTGGCGAGCGCTTCCCGGATCTGGCCCTGCGAGACGTCGCGGCGGCGCCCCTGCGGGATCGCCTCGACGACCGACTCGGCCAGCTCGCGGTCCAGTCCGGTCGCCATCAAGCGGGCCACCAGACTGTCGGTCACCGGCACCCGCGACGTCGTCGCCGGGGCGTGTGCGGGGTGTGCGGTTGCGGCATCGCGAGACCGTCGGTTCTCCGACACACCCGACGGGGCGAATGCCGAGACTTCGACCTCCCGGCCCCCCAGCCAGCCGCGCCACCCGGAGGACGGCACCAGCCGCGTGCCGAGCACGAGGGCTGACGGACCGAGGGCCTCACGGGCCTGGGCGAGTGCGTCACGAACACTGGAACTGCGAAATCGCTGAGGAGTCATGGCGTCAATCGAGTACGGCCACCGGTGCAACCTTCACGTGGGTGGGGACCTCGCTGTGCGAGAGCACCCCCATCTGCGGAAGCACCCTGGTGAACAAACGCCACAGGTGCGGACGCAGTGCTGGTGAACACAAAAGCACAGGCTGTGCCACCGCCGTCTCGAGGGCGCGCGCGATGCGTGAGGCCATCTGCTGGGCGTCGTTCGGGTCGATGGCGAGCACGACACCGTGGTCGGTGCGGACGATGGCCTGCATCAGCCGCTCTTCGAGCGAGGGGGCGAGGTTGATGGTCGGCAGGTCGCCCTGCTCGGTCTGGTGCTGTCGACAGATGGCCCGGCCCAGCGCCTGACGGACCGCCTCGTTCAGCAGGTCCGGATCCTTGGTCTGAGCTCCCACGTCGGCCAGCGCTTCGAGGATGGTGGTCAGGTCCTTGACGGGCACCCGCTCGCGCAGCAGCTGCCGCAGGACGCGCTGGACGTCGCCGAGGCCGAGCAGCTTCGGGATCAGGTCGTCCACCAGGCGCGGCGACTGCTGGGCCACGCGATCCACCATGTCCTTGGTGTGCTGGCGCGTCAGCAGGTCGGGCAGGAAGTTCCGGATGACCTCGGACAGGTGCGTCGAGAGGGCGGTCGTCGGGTCCACGACGGTGAAGCCGGCCGCGGTCGCGGCATCGCGCTGCTCGGCCCGGACCCACAGCGCCGGCAAGCCGAACGCCGGTTCGCGCGCCGTCGTGCCCTCGATGGTACCGGTGGCCGTGCCCGGGTTGATGGCGAGCAGGCGGTCGGGCATCAGCTCCGCGCGTGCCACCTCGACGCCCTTGACGAGCAGCGCGTACGTCCGTGGGCCGAGCTGCAGGTTGTCGGCCACGTGGACCGGCGGCACGATCATGCCGGTCTCGGTGGCGATCTGGCGGCGAATCGACTTGACGCGCTGCAGCAACGTGCCGCCCTGGCGTTCGTCCACGAGCGAGATCAGGGCGTAGCCGACCTCGACGCTGAGCGGATCGACCGAGGCCAGAGTCTCGACACTCGCCTCCGGTGCGGTCGGCGCGCCGCCGGTGTCGGTGGGCCCCTCGAGGGCATCCTCGCCGGCGCCCGGCCGATTGGCGTACGCGGCGTAGGCGAACGCGGCGGCCACGAGGAAGAACGCCATCTTCGGCAGACCGGGCACGAGGCCCATGGCGAACAGCACGGCCGCGCCAATCGCCAGCGGCTGCATCTTGGAGAGCAGCTGCGTGGCGACGTCCTCGCCGAGCGACGACTCCGAGGAGGCCCGCGTGGTGATGAGGCCGCCAGCCATCGACACGAGCAGCGACGGAATGGCCGTCACGAGCCCCTCGCCCACCGTCAGGATGGTGAACGTCCTGGCGGCATCGATGATGTCCATGTCGTACTGCATGACACCGATGACCAGGCCGGCGACGATGTTGACGCCGGTGATGAGCAGGGCGGCCAGCGAGTCGCGCTGGGTGAACCGGATGGCGCCGTCCATCGCGCCGTAGAACTCCGCCTCCTTGCGCACGTTGTCGCGGCGGCGCTTGGCCTCGCGGTCGTCGATGGTCCCGGCGTTGAGGTCGGCATCGATCGACATCTGCTTGCCCGGCATGGCGTCGAGGGTGAACCGCGCCGTGACTTCCGAGATGCGGACCGCACCGTGATTGATCACCACGTACTGGATGGCGATCAGCACGAGGAAGACCACGACGCCGACGACGAAGTTGCCGCCGACGACGAACTGGCCGAACGACATGATGACGTGCCCGGCCGCATCCACCCCCTCGGCCCCGTGCAGGAGGATGAGGCGGGTGCCGGCCACGTTCAACGACAGACGGAGCAGGGTGAGCAGCAGCAGGAGCGACGGGAACACCGAGAACTCGATCGGGTCCTTGACGTAGACGGCCGTCAGCAGCAGGACCACCGACAGCGCGATGTCCACCGACAGCAGCAGGTCGAGGATGACCGGCGGCAGCGGCAGCACCATCAGTGCCAGCACCAGGATGACGACGCCTGGTACCAGCAGCTGTGACGGCCCGAAGGGTGTGGGTCTCGACATCGAACGACGCTCCTCGCTCACAACACCAGCTGCTTGAGGCGGATCAGGTACGCCAGGATCTCGGCCACGGCCTCGAACAGGTCACCGGGGATGGACTCCCCGACCTCGACCTGCTTGTAGATGGCCCGGGCCAGCGGCGGGTTCTCGACGATCGGCACGCCGTGCTCGCGGGCGATCGTGCGGATCTTCAGGGCCAGCGCATCGGCGCCCTTGGCCACGACCTCGGGGGCCATCTGTCCGCGGGTGTACTGCAGGGCGACCGCGAAGTGGGTCGGGTTGGTGATGACCACGGTCGCCTTGGGCACGGCGGCGAGCATCCGCCGACGGATCATCTCGCGCTGCACCCGCCGGACGCGCGCCTTGATCTCGGGGTTGCCCTCCTGCATCTTCGAGTCGTCCCGGACCTCCTGCTTGGTCATCTTCAGGGACTCGCCGGTGCGGTACATCTGCAGGCCGAAGTCGGCCGCGGCGAAGGCGAACAGCGTCACCACCGCGCGCTTGAGGAAGAGGACCGTGTGCTGCCAGGCGCTCAACCCGGAGGCCACCGGCGTCAGCAGCGCGAAGGCGGGCGACTCGAGCAGCAGCGTGTCGATGGTCGCCCACGCCACGGCGCCGACGATCGTCGCCGCAATCACCGTCTTGACGAGGTTGATGCCCGCCTGCGACGGCATCAGCCGCTTGACGCCCGTGGCCGGATTCAGGCGCGCGAAGTCGACCCGCAGGGCCTCGTTGGCGAACACGAAGCCTCCCTGGGCCTGGGTCGACACCGCCGTGGCGACGAAGGCGGCCACCGCGAGCGGCGCCACCAGCCAGCCGATCTGCATCACGCCCTGCACGGCCAGGTTGACGACTTCGCCGCTGGTGATCGCCTGGTGCCGCGCATCGCCGACGCGCGACAGTCCCTGGCCCACGATCGTGCCGAGACCCGAGATCATCGAGGGGCCCCAGTAGGTCAGGACCATCAGGGCGGCCCCGAGGTGGAAGGCGTCGTTGAGGTCACGGCTGCGAGCCACCTGTCCGCGCTTCCGCGCGTCGGTGAGTCGCTTGTGTGTGGGTTTTTCTGTGCGGTCGTCGGCCATGTCAGTGCATCGCCGCGGCCGTGCGGGCGCCGAGCGTCAGCGCCTGCGGGAACGCCCGCATGAGGATGTCGGGCAGGACACGCACCGTCAGCGCGAGCGCCATCCAGCCGATGAGGAGCCGCACCGGCGCGGCTGTGACCATCAGGTTCAGCGTCGGCGCCACGCGCGCCATCACGCCGAGCGCCACTTCGACGATGAGCAGCACCACGACGATGGGCGCGGCCAGGCGGACGCCGAGCGTGAACATCAGCCCGAACATCCGCGCCACGAGTTCGCCGAGATCGGCGGCGACCGCCCCGCCGCCGATGGGCAGCGCCTGATACGACGCGGCCAGCGCCCGCAGGACGTCGTGGTGGGCGTTGCTGAGGAAGAAGACGATCATCGCGATCGAGCCGTACAGCGCCGCCAGGACGTTGTTGCGGACGCCGCTCTGCGGGTCGATCAGGGCCGCGTACGACAGCCCCATCTGGAATCCGGTGAGGTAGCCGCCCAGCTCGGCGCCGGCCTGCAGCAGGCGTACCGCCATGGCCATCGCGAAGCCGATCAGGGCCTCGCGCAGCACGATGGTGAGGAACATCCCGGACTCGATGGTGCGGGGCACCCCGATGACGGGCGCCATGAAGGCGCCGAGCACCAGCACCAGGCCAATCTTCGCCTGCGCCGGCGCATACGTCCCGCCGAACATCGGCGTGGCCAGCACCAGCAGGCTGGGACGGATGAGCACGATCGCGAAGACGAGGATGGGCGAGAGATCCATCAGCGCACCAGTTCGGGCAGGCGCGTGACCATCTGCCGTGCGAAGCCCGACATCAGCCGCAGCATCCACGGGAACGTGATGGCGAAGGTGAGGAAGATGGCGGCCGCACGCGGGATGAAGGCCAGCACGTTGTCCTGGATGCTGGTGACCGTCTGGAACACGCTGACCGCCACGCCGGCCACCAGCCCGGCCAGCAGCATCGGCAGGCTCACGAGGATGGCCAGCTCGATGGCCTGGCGCACGATACCGACGACGAGGGCTTCTGACATCACGGCCTCAGAGGAAACTGCGCACCAGCGAGGACACCAGCAGATTCCAGCCGTCGATCATCACGAAGAGCATGATCTTGAACGGCAGCGAAATCATCGCCGGTGGCAGCTGCAGCATGCCCATCGAGAGCAACGTCGTGGAGACGACCAGGTCGATGAGCAGGAACGGCACGAACAGGTAGAACCCCATCTGGAACCCGGTCTTGATCTCCGACAGGATGAAGGCGGGGACGACGACCCGCATCGGCAGCGCGTCTGGCGTCGCCGGCCGCGCGACCTTGCCCAGTTCCACGAACAGGGCCAGGTCGGCTTCGCGGGTCTGCTTCAGCATGAACGCGCGCAGCGGCGGCGTCCCGCGCTCGAGGGCCTGGGTCACCGTGATCTCGTTGCGCAGCGCCGGCTGCACGGCCGCCTCGTTGACCTGCTCGCCCACCGGCGCCATGACGAACACGGTCAGGAACAGCGCCAGGCCGATGAGAATCTGGTTGGACGGCGCTTCCTGCGTGCCGAGAGCCTGTCGCAGGAAGTGGAAGACGATGACGATGCGCGTGAACGCCGTCATGGTCATGAGGATGGCCGGGATGAAGCTGAGCAGCGTCAGCAGCAGCACGACCTGCAGCGGCGCCGACACCGCCCCGATGCCATCGATGTCGATGCGGGTGGCGTCGGTGCCCTGCGCGAGCACCGGCGCGGCCAGCAGCAGCCACACGACGACCGTGCCGCCGAGGCGCCGGAGGAGCCGGGTCATCGGGCCTCCTGGACGTCGAGCGGGGCGGCCCCGGCTGCGGGAACGCGCGCCGCGAGGGCGTCCTGGAACGACGTGCCCGGCCCCGACAGCTCGGTGACCAGCGCGACGTGCATCGGGGTCACCCCGAGCAGCAGGCGCCTTCCCTCGACGGAGACGATGACGAGCTGACGGCGATCCCCGAGCCCGAGCGCGGTCTCGATCTGGATGGCGCGCGGTCCCTTCTTGAGGCCCCCCTGCCAGCCCCCGCGGCGAATGAGCCAGAGGCAGCCGGCGAGCAGACCGAGGACGACCAGCAGCGAGACGAGCGTGCGCACGACGCCGGGCCCATCGGACCAGCCGACGGCCGGCACCGGGGCCTGCGCCTGCGCGAGGAGGACGGAAAGCGTCACGCGAGCGCCTCGGTGGCCGCCTTCTGGCGGAACTCGGTGAGACGGAGCGAGACGCTGTCGTCGATGATCACGACCTCGCCGCGCGCGACGGGCACGGCATTCACCAGCACGAACAGGTCCTGCCCGGCCGACTGCGACAGCCGCACGACGCTGCCCTTCTGCAGGGCGAGGCAGGCGCGCAGCGTCATGGCCCCGCGCCCGAGGATCACGTCGACGTGCATCCGCACGTCGCCGAAGCCCGCCAGGGCCGAGGGCAGCGACAGGTCAGAACTGGATGACGAAGTCGGAGAAGAGGACATCGATGACCTCGTGATGCAGTGCCAGGGACGCCTTCTCGGCGATGGCCTTCTTCAGCGTGTCCTTGCCTTCGGCCGTGGCAATCGCCGCCGCCGTCTGCGTGGACAGCAGGTCGAGGACCATCGACCGCGCCCGTGCGATCGGCAGCTTCTCGTGCTCGAGTTCCTTGATGACGGCCTCGTCGCCGTCGATCACGAGCTGGACGTTCGTCCGGAGGAAGCGCTGCGCATCGGTGTCGGCCAGGTTGACCGTGAAGACGTCGAGCGGCAGCAGCGCACCGCCTTCGGGCACCTCCGACTCCTCGTCGTGGCTCGCCTTGGCATGGCTGTCCTTCTTGCTGCTCTTCTTCTTGCCGTGGTCTCCGGCCTCTTCCTCACCGGCGGCGGCGGCCTTCTGCTTGCCGAACCACCAGTAGCCGCCCCCACCGCCTCCGGCCAGGAGGACGACGAGACCGATGATCAAGGGCAACTTGCCCTTCTTCTTGGCGTTGGGATCTGCGGGCTTCGCGGCTTTGCTCATGGATGCTCCTGAGTCCGCCCCACGGCGGCTGCTACAGGAGGGAGCAAGGCTGATGCCGCGGCCGCGCGCGGGACGCGCGGCTCAGGCCCGTTGAAGTTGGCTGGAAATGTGCCGATTTCGTTCCGTGAGCCCGGAACACGCCGACCGGCGGCCGCCGTCACACCGGCGGGGGTGACGGACGGCCGACACGTGGTACCTCACTGGGGCCCGGAGGGGCGCCCGTCCTGCCCCACCGCGGCTAGAGCAGTTGCTCGAACCGCGGACGGTCCGCCGTGCCGGGACCGTCGGCCTCCGGCGCGACCCGCGGGCGACGACGCTGCTCGGGCGCGGAGTCCTGGTCGGGCTGCTGCTGACGCTGGTCGTCGGGCGAGACGACCAGCTCATCGAGGTGCAGCCCGGCGGCTTCCATCTGCTGGCGGAGCGTGTGCTGGTGCTGCAGCACCCACTCCTGCACCTGGGCCGACTCGGCCCGCACGACAGCCGTCACCGCTCCGGCCTCGACGCGCAGCGTGACGGTCACGGCGCCGAGCGCATCGGGCCGCAGGTGCAGCTTGGCCTCGCCGATGCCATCCTTCCACTGCATCTTGAGCGACTGCACCACCTGCTGCATCACCTGCTCACCCACCGCCGGCGACAGGGGCGGCGCTGCGGCAGACATCGACGATGGGGTGATCTCCGGCGAACCCCCGGACGGAGCCACGACCATCGGGCCGAGACCGGATGGCAGTTGATGGTCGGCGCCGGTCGACCGGTCGCCGCCCGCCTGCGACAGCCTGAACAGCACCTCCGACGTTCGGGATGCCGGCCTCGCCGCCGCCGTCACCCCGCCCACACCCGTGGCGATGCCCGTCGACGTCTCGGCTGGGAAGGTGCCCTCGACCGGAGCCTGCTGCCCCATCCACTGCGCCAGGCGGCTCGACGCCGCTGATGGCGCGGCCGACGCGCCTGTTGTCGTCGGCTCGGGCCGCACCTCGACCACCGGCGGGATCGTGGACGCGGCCTCCCCGGTGGCCGCGCGGCGTGCCGCGCGCCAGCGCGTCAGCATCTCCATCGTCGGGGGCGGCAGGGGACCGGCGGTGTCGCTCGGCGCGGGACGGATGTCACGCGACGGCTCGTCGGTCGGCAGGACCTTCCAGGCGCCCGGCGACGGCTCCGTGACACGGGGCGCCGCCAGCTCCGCCG
>NZ_JALHPM010000100.1:0-25202 GCF_022842525.1 Luteitalea sp. | reverse complement strand
CGCCCGCGGCGGCGACGACTACATCGAGGGCGGCAGCGGCAACGACAACATCCTCGGCGGCTTCGGCATCGATGCGATCTTCGGTCAGGAAGGCCACGACGTCATCGACGGCCAGGGCGACGACGACCTCATCGTCGGCGCGGACGGCGACGACACCCTGACCGGCGGCGAAGGTTCAGACATCGTCTGGGGCGGCGCGCAGCAGAAGACGCTCGATTCGTTCCGGCTGCAGCCGGGCGAGAGCGTCGAATCCAAGTTCGACCTGCCGCCGCTGTACCTCGACGAGGCGGCGAACAAGGGCATCGCTGCGGATCCGCCGCGCATCATGGCGAAGGCATTGCTCGGGCTCTCCCAGGACGGCGACGTCACCGACGGCAAGGACGTCATCAACGGCGGCGGCGGCGACGACTTCCTGTTCGGCGGCGGCGACGAGGACTTCATCGACGGCAACGCAGGCCGTGATTACATCGACGGCGGCACGGGCCAGGACGAAGTGCGCGGCGGATCGGACGACGACGTCGTGCGAGGCGGCGCCAACGACGACGTCGTGCACGGTGATGCCGGCATCGATCAGATCTACGGCGACGGCGGTTCGGACTACCTCTTCGGCGGCGCCGGCGGTCCCGGCGGCGTGCAGCTCGGCCAGCGGCTCTTCGGCGGTGACGGCATCGACTTCCTGTATGCCTATGCGCCTTCGCTGATTCCGGCGGCCGAAGCGGGGCTGATCGGCGACGAACTGCATGGCGGCGGCAACAACGATTGGCTCTACGGCAACCTGCGCATGGATCTCCTTTATGGAGATCAGGGCAAGGACTTCCTTCATGGGGACATGCTGGCCGGCCCGAACTATGCGCTCAATCCGTTCCCGACCATCAACGGCGGCGCGGACGAACTGCGTGGCGGCACTGGTCAGGACACGCTGCTGGGCGGCGGCGGCGACGACTTCCTCTGGGGCGGCTCGGACGGCGACCGGCTCGAAGGCCACGCCGGTCTCGATCATCTCTACGGCGGCGGCGGCATCGATCTGCTGGTGCTGGACGTGGCGCCCGAACTCGCGCCGCTGGCCGACGACGTCCTCGACGGCCACTTCGGCAACGAAGCGTTCAACGATACGCCGGACGATAACGCCACCGACATCCTGCTGATCGAAGGCACGAACTTCGCCGACACGATCCTGCTGTCTCAGACCGCCGATGGTCGTCTGCACGTCGAGTACACCGACGGCGCCGGCACGCGCATCATCGATGCCACCTGGCGCGATGCGCAGGACCGGCCGCTCATCGAGCAGTTCCAGGTCACCGCCTTCGGCGGCAACGACCGCATCGAGTTCGTCGAGGGCGCGAACGCGCTCGACGTCTCCGATCTCGTCGCCCGCTCCAGCGACTGGGTGGGCGTGCTCGAGGGCGGTGCCGGCAACGATGTGATCATCGGTACCGGTGGCCGGGATCGCATCAACGGCGACGAAGGCAGCGACGATCTCTTCGGCCTCGCCGGCGACGATCGTCTCTACGGCGACAATGGCAGTGCCGCCCCCGGCGATCACGATCGCCTCTTCGGCGGCGCCGACCACGACGACCTCTTCGGCGGCCAGGGCACGAACGATCTGTTCGCGTGGTCGCTGAATCCCGATCCGATCTCCACGCTGCTCAACTTCCAGCATGACCAAAGCGCCACCGGCGACGACGCATCGCCCGGACAGCTCGTGGCGGTGCGCGACTTGCTGCGTGGCGGCCGGATCGACATGGATGCGCGCTTCGCGCTCTCGCTCGACGGCGCTGATCCGGTCGTCGTCACGCTGACGCGGGCGGCCACGCTGGACAATGCGTCGATCGACGATCTCGTCGCCGATCTCAACGACGCCATCGGAGTCACGAGCCTATCGGGGCTGGTGGTGGCCGGGCATACCGGCAACCGGATGACGTTGACCACGGCCGCCAACGGGGCGAGCCTGAGGCTCGAACTGCACGATTTCGGCGTGTTCGTCGACGCGCAGGGGTTCCTGCACGCCAACGACGGCGACCTCGACGACGACGGGCTGCTCGACATCGATCCCGCGCAGGGGCCCTATAGCCTCGAAGACACAGGCCTCAATCGCGATCTGGGCGGGCTCAACGCCGATAGGCTCTATGGCGGCACCGGGCTCGACTTCCTCTACGGCAACGGCGGCGACGATACTCTTTATCGTTACGACGGCACGGCCCTCGAATCGCTCGACGGCGGCGTCGCCGGCGACGAGTGGAAGGAGTACGCCAAGCAGACCGGCAAGGCCTGGTACTACGCCGGTACGAACCTGAACGACGTCATCACCGTCGACCTCATCACCGAGGGCGGTGCGAATCACCACCTCATCACGCGGCTGACCGAGAACAACGGCGCGTTCAGCTTCGATGCGCAGGTGCAGCTCGACTTCGACGCCCGCGACGGCGACGGTGATCTCATCTGGGAAGCGAGCGAGGTTGTCTACAACCCGCTGGACGTGAGCGGCATCAACCCCGATGGGACCCTGGTCGACGACGTCACCGAAGCCGCGGCGCAGGACGATCCCACGCAGGGCCAGAACCAGTCGACGCCGCTCGCCTCCCTGCTGCCCCCCGAGGGCGACTTTCTCGCCATCATCATCGATGCGCTGGCCGGCAACGATCGAATCACCGTCGGACCGACGGTGACGAAATCCGTCTGGACCGATGCCGGCGCGGACGACGACACCGTGCTCATCGTTTCCGGGTCGCCGATCCTCACCGATGGCGCTGAAGGAGCAACCCGCAACGACGTTCAGGCCAATGCGTTCGATCTGGGCTCGGTCGCAACGAGCAGCATCTTCACCGGCCTCACCCTGGACGGTCCCGACGACATCGACTGGTATCGACTCGCGCTGGGATACACGCCTGCATCCGGCGATGTGCTCACGGTCGCGAGTCTCTCCAGGGACGATCGTGTCGTGATCGAACTGCGCGCCGCGGACGGGACGCTCATCTCGACGGGCGTCCGCGACGCCGACGGACGGCTCAATCTCGATCTGAGCGGCATGGGCGCGGGATCGTACTTGATACGCGTCGCCTCGGATCGCACGCCCACCGTCTACGACCTCGCCTTGCAGGCGATCGGCACACCCGATCAGGCCGAGTCGAACGACACGCTGGCAACGGCCTACCTGCTGGAGAACTTCCAGCACAACTCCGTGATCCGCGGTCTCGCGCTGGCCGACGCGGGCGACACCGACTGGTTCAGCTTCCAGCTGACCGAGGCGGGCATTGCGGCCGACTCCGTCGCATTGGACGACGTGACGCCGGGTCGGACGCTCGTCATGCAGATCGTCGACGAACTCGGTGCGGTTCTGCGCACGTCGAATGGGGCTGGTCGCATCGACGATCTATCCGCGCTCGCTTCGGGTACGACCTACTACCTGCGCGTGACCGGCGACGGCCCCGCACGCTACAGCATCGTGCCCGTGGTGGGCGGTGCCGGCACGGTTGCGCTCTCGCTTGCGAGCTTCGACATCGAAAACCTCTCCAGCGACGTCGAGATCCTGCGCAAGGATGTGATCCTCGGCGGCGACGGCCGCGACGTGCTGATCGGCGGTTCCGGCGAAGAGTGGATCTTCGGCGGCGCGGGCAACGACGTGCTCTCCGGCGGCCGCGACTTCCAGGCGAGCGACGTGCTGTACGGCAACGAAGGCGACGACGCCTTCCAGATCATCACCGACTCGCTGCCGCTCATCCAGGGCGTGCCGCGCACGATCCTCGTCGAGGATCAGCGCACCGTGCTGCCGACGCTGTCGGACTGGTTCGACGGCGGCGAGGGCGACGATCAGGTTCTCTTCCTCGGCGGCGATCTCGACCGCCTCGGCCGCCCGGTCAACGATTTCGTGGCCGTGCGCTACGACGTGAACCTGCACCGCTACGAGTTCACGACGTTGCGTTGGGACATCGCGAATCAGGAGTTCGTCCGCGACGACGCCACGGGCATCTACGAGCAGGACTTCGCCTTCTTCCAGGCTCGCAACATCGAGCGCACGGTGATCGACACCCGCGCGGGTGACGACGAAGTCCACGGCGATCCCGGCTACATGTTCCCGGGCACCGACAGCGAATGGGGCATCGCCCCCGGCGACCGCGAACGGCGCGGGGTGCTCGGCGCACTGGAGATTCGCGGCGGCGACGGCAACGACCGCCTCTTCGGCGGCGCCAACGACGACGTCATCGACGGCGGCAGCGGCATCGACTTCATCCTCGGCGGCGTCGGCGACGACACCATCAGCGGCGGCGACGGCGACGACCTGATCGCCGGCGACGGATCCGAGCCCGATCCGCGCGATTTCACCACGACGTATCCGGATCTCTACGAATTCCGCACCCTCGTCAGCGGCGAGAGCGGACGCAACGACAACTACCGCTTCGCCACCGATCTCGGCATCGTGCAGCCCGGCACCGTCATCGACCGACTCTCGTTCAGTCTCGGCGACAACGGCGACTGGTACGTCTTCCGTGCGCCTCAGGCAGACGCCACGTTCGGCGGCGCCGATCGTGCGGCGTTGACGCGCAACATGATCGACTTCAACTACGTCGAGACGCCGAACGATCCCGCGTTCCCCTTCTTCAGCGACAACCGGCACCTCTTCCTGTTTGCCGCTGCCGACATGGATCCGGGCGAGGGCGTGCTGATCGAGCCGGTGGAACTGCCGGCCGGTACGCCGGAATACTACCTGCTGCACGTGGTCAATCCGGCGCGGCTCCAGACCGTCGCTTCCGACAAGGCGCCGGGGGATGGACGGCTTACCGGGTCGGCGACATTCACCCTGGCCATCGATGACGATGAGGATGAGGTCTACTCGATTTCCGTCGCACCGAACGCCGCGAACACGACGGCGCAGCAACTCGTCGTGCAGATCAACCAGGCGATCGACGCGGCGATAACGGGTGACATCAAGGTCCAAGCCGTCCTCATGGACGACGGCCGCATCGGCTTCACCCGGCTGCTCACCGACGACGCGAACATCCTTGCCGGCATCGAGATTCGGAATCCGAACGCCGTTGCGCGCAACGAACTGAATCTGTTCGACGGCATGCGCACCGGAGAGCTCACCCAAGCCGCAGGCACCTATACGCTGACCTTCAAGGACGGCGTGGCGGAGTCCGAAGTCGGCGCAACGATCGATGTCGATGCCTCCGAGGCTACGCGCACGGTCGATTCGACCGGGTTGACCGATCAGAACGTGGCCATCGCGTTGGGCGACATCGACGGCGACGGCTACGACGACTTCATCGCCGCGGTGTCGAACGCGGGTGCTGGCGCCATCGCGCGCATCGCGTTCGGTTCCGCGACCGGGGGCGACATCGTGCTCGCTCCGGATGCGCCCTCGCTGCTATTGCCCGCGGATGTGCTGACGTACGTCCCCAACAGCGGATCGGTGACGGGTTCGTACGCCTTCTTCGGCGCTACGGGCGACTACAACGCCGACGGCATCGACGACATCGCCATCGCCGTGACGCACGTGGAAGGGGCAGCCGGATCGAACGAAGGGATCTATCTCGTCTTCGGTCGCCCCGACTGGAACGCGGCGCTCGACGTGCTGACGGAGTCGGATGTCGTCATCGTAGGGGCGTCCGGCACGTTGTCGATCGCGAATGCGGGGGACATCAGCGCCGATGGCATCGACGACCTTCTGATCGGCGACAGCGGTCTGGGTCGCGCGAACATCTTCTTCGGCCGCGCGGACTGGACTACCCCACCGCTGTTCGATGCGGATTTCAGCGCCGGCGATGCGGGCAATCTCGACGGCTTCACGCTGGACAACACCGGCCCGGCGGGGGCCGTCGACGGCCTGTGGCATCTCACCGAGCGTCGTTCTGCCGATGCGGGGCACTCCGCCGACGACAGTCTGTACTTCGGTCGGGAGGTTGAAGGCGACTTCAACGTCGGCCGCACTGCCGGTCGTGCGACCTCGGGGGACATCAGTCTCCTGGGAGTCTCAGGTGCCGAACTGAGCTTCCGCTACTTCCTGCGCACCGAAGGATCCACCTTCTTCGATCAGGCACGGGTGCAGATTGCGACCGGCGATGACGCCTTCGCCACTTGGACGACGATACTCGAGCGCCCCGCAATCTCCAACGAGAACGCCGGATGGGCGGACGCGACCGTCAATCTGAGCGCCTATGCCGGCAAGACGATACGTGTTCGATTCGATTTCGACACCGGGGATTCGATCGCCAACAACTTCGAAGGTTGGTACGTCGACGACGTTCGCATCGACCGCTTCTTTACCTTGGCCAATCCCGATGTTCGGCTGACCGGCGCGGATGGCCTCATCCAGGACGTCGCCGGCATCGGTGATTTCGGCGGCGACGGGCGGATGGACTTCGCGGTGATGTCGAAGAACGCCTCGAACGAGATCTCCGTCTATTACATGCAGGGGCGCGATGCCGTTGCCGGATGGCCGGCCGTCGTCAATCTCCCCTTGCGCTCCGAGCGCATCATCACCCTGGGTTCGGATGCTGCGAGCAGCGAATCTCTGCGCATCGAGGGCGTAGGCGACATCGACGGCGACGGTTTCGACGATTTCGTCCTTTCGTCGACGCAGCTGAGCATAGTCTTCTACGGCGGTGTGTTGCCGGGCGCAGCCGGGGATACGCTCGATGCGAACGACATCTTCGATTTCGATCCGTCGCGCATAGCGGATCTGGAAGGCTACACGCTCTACGGCCTGGGCGACGTCAACAACGACGGGCGTGCCGATCTCGGAGCGACCTTCCTGGAGATCAGTCCGAAGCTCTTCGAGGGGCCGCTCAACGAAGTCCTGAATTACAACGCTCATCTGGTCGGCCACGTGTTCTTCGGTGCCGCAACGCCGGAGGAGACCCTGCTTCAGCCCGGGCTGGTCGTCGAACCCGAGCGCCCGGACTACTTCTCCTCCGGATTTCTGGAAAGCATGCCGCACTTCTTCCGTCCCCTAGGGGACGTCGATGGCGACGGCATTGCCGACTTTGCGATTGCCGAAGCACTCGGCGGCAAGGTGCACGTCTTCTCAGGGACGGCGCTCGGCGTCCCGTCCGCCGAGCCGGGTGACGCGCGCCTGCCGCGCGAAATCTACGAGTTCCAGCCCGCAACGCCGCCCCTGCCGCGGCCGCAGCCGGCGCCCGGGTTGCCGTATTCGGGGGCGACGGACGAAGTGCAGTCGTTGCGTGATGCCTTCGCGCTCGCCGGCATCAGGAGCGGAGAGTTGCTGCAGGGCTTCGTCCCGGCCGGAGACTTCAACGACGACGGGTTCCAGGACTTCATCGTCACCGGCGACGAATCCGCCTACATTCTCCTGGGTCCGGTCGAACCCGACGGCGTGGTCGAAGTCGACAGACGCGCCCAGATGCTCGTCAACCTCGGCAGCCTCGGGGATCCCGCGCGAAGCTTCGGCGACATCGACGGCGACGGCATCGACGACCTCGTGTTCGGCAAGATCGACGATGCAGCCAATGTCGGCACCATTACCGTCCTGTTCGGCGGCCCGGTTTGGCCGCGCGATCTGACCGCGGGTGCCGGCGTCGAGAAGCGGACGATCACCTTCTCCATCCTGAACGACGAGTACACGCTGGATGTGGTGGATTGGAACGGCGACGGCCGCTCGGACATTCTGGTGGCGTACGAGGATGCTGCATTCGTCATGTCGGGTGCCGCCGTTTCGCCGGGCACGACCGTGATTCCCGTCAACGCCGGCAACCAGATTGCCACGATATCGCGCAACGGCACCGCTGCCGATCTCGACGCCAAGGTGAACGTCGTAGGCGACGTCAACGGCGACGGCCTCGACGATATCGTGTTCGTCGAAGAGTCGAACAATGCGGCGACGAAGGCGTATCTCCTGCTGGGGCGCACGGGCACGGGCGCAATTCAAATCGAAACGCAGTCTGCCGCGGCGTTCGATCTTTCCGGGCTGGGCGGTCGCGCGTTCGCACTCGGCGACCTCGACCGCGACGGCTACGACGACATCGGCTTTACGCGCGGGGAAGAATCCGAAGATGCTGCAGGGGGGCTGGTCTTCCGGGGTGCGGCGTCCTTCACGAACGGCACGAACGTCGCGCTCACCGAAGCCGATGCAGCCATGCGCTTTTTCCGCGGAGTCGAAGGTTCGCTCGCCGGCGGGCTCAAGGTGATCGGCCTGCCGCAGATGACAGCGGGGGACTTCAACGGCGACGGGCGCATGGATATCGCCATCGGCGATCATGGCCGCTTCCTCGGCATCGCGGACCAGCTGCTCGATTCGTTCGTGCGCAGCGAGGTGCTCGTGTTCGAATCCGTCGCGGAGCACATCGGTGCCGGCAGCGCGCGGCTCGATTTCGGCCAGGCCGACGTCCGCTACCTCGGCGAGCAGGAGTTCGATGTCAATCGCATCCTGCTGCTGGCCTTCGGGGGGGCGCTCGGCGTGTTTGCCGGCGGGCCATCGATCGATGTCGATCGCGACGGGGTCGACGATCTGATCATCGGTTCCGGCGTCGTGGACGTGAACGTCGACGACTTCCAGCTCGCCGCCGGCAAGATCTACTTCGTCATGGGCAAGCGCGGCGGGACCGAGTTGCCCGACTACGCGGTGCCGCTAGTGAACCGTACCGTGCCCGGCAGCGGCAGTTTCCTCGTCAGCGACAGCGGGGTGCCGGAGATCTTCGACGCCCTCCTTACCCCGGACATCGACGGCGACGGCATCAACGACTTCGTCCTGCAGCCGGGCGATGCCGAGAAGTGGTTCCGCTTCAGCACGCTCGGTGACGGCAAGGCCGGCGACCAGATCCGGTTGCTGCAGGCGGCGCGCGAACGTGAGACGGTCGTGCTGCGTGGCGACGACGACCTGCTGCTCGAGGACGACGGTGAGTTCTTCATCGACAACACCACGACGATGACGCTCGGCGAAGCAGCGCTCGATCGCGCGATCTTCGAAGTCGATCTCGCGGGCTATCTCGACCGGCTCGATCGCCTCGAATCCATCGAGAATGCCACGCTGGTGCTCGACTACGTGGCGCCGAGTGCACCGAACGTCTCTACGACGCCCGAACTCACCGTCTACAACGGCCAGCTCCTGTTCCAGGGGTCGCCGCTGGCCTCCGGACTCACGCTAAATTCGGACAACTTCGAGCTCTGGAAGACCGACGGTACGGCGCTGGGCACCGATCTGCTGCGCGAGATCAACACCCAGGTGTTCAACCTGGGCGGCGGGACAATCAGGATTGCCTCATTGCCGCGGGATTTCGTGGAGTTCAACGGGCTGTTGTACTTCGTGGCCACGACAGGCACGAACGGCGAAGAGCTGTGGCGCACCGACGGCACCGTCAACGGGACGTTCTTGGTCCGCGACTTCAATCCGACGGGCAGCTCCAGTCCGGCCAATCTGATGGTCGTTGGCGACCTGCTCTACTTCACGGCGGACGACGGCACCAACGGCCGCGAGCTGTGGCGCACCGACGGCGTCACGACGGGCGGCACCTTCATGGTGTCGAACATCTCCGCCGGCGCAGGCAGTTCCTCCCCGTCGGACTTTGCCGCCATCGGCAACACGCTTTACTTCGCGGCCACGGGAGCCAGCGGGCGCGAGCTCTATCGTTCGCAAGGCACGGCTGGCACCACGAGTCTGGTGCGGGACATCAATCCGTTCGGCCCGATCGGCGGGGGGGCGTTCAGTTCCTCGCCAGAGAAACTCACGGTCGTCGGCGACACGATCTACTTCACTGCGGTTCAGAATGGAACCGGACGCGAGCTCTGGCGTAGCGATGGAACGCTGGCGGGTACCGTGCTCGTGGAAGAGATCGAGGCCGGCACGGGTTCCACGAACTTCGGCGAGCTCATCGCCTTCGACAGTTCGGTCGGGACAGTGATGTTCGGCATGGCGAACTTCCGCGGCGATGTCGGGCGTGAGCTGTTCCTGGTCGGACCATCCGGCAACCTTGGGCCGATCGACATCTTCGAAGGGGCCGGTCATTCGGATCCCGCCGACTTCAAGGTGATCGGCGATCGGTTCTACTTCACCGCCAACGACGGCGTCCACGGTCGCGAACTGTGGTACATGGAAGATCTCGGCCTCGGCTTGACTGGGCCGACGATGCTCGCCGACGTCAATCCGGGCATCGGCGATTCCACGTCTCAGGATCTCACGCAGGTCGGCGGGCTGCTCTACTTCACCGCCGATCCCGGAACGCGCACGCGCGAAATCTGGGTGAGCGACGGCACGTCGGCGGGTACCGCGCGCGCAACGCCTCCGGCGCCGCTGCTCAAGTCCTCGACCGACGCGTTCCCGGATAACCCCGACAATCTGACCGCCTTCGACGGTCGACTGTTCTTTACGGCAGAAGCCCCGTTGGGGCGCCAGCTTTGGGTGCTGGACGGCAACGACCCACGGCCGCTTGCTGCGGCGGGATTGGCCGATGCGATTCTGAGCGTGCGCGCAGCCGACGCCGAGGGCGATTCCCTCGTCACGGACGCGGATGCCGACGGTACGTACCAGGGCGTGCGCAACGTCGATCTCTCGACCGTGGCGGCCGATGGCCCGATCCGCATCGACATCACCGATGCCGTGCGTGCGTCGCTTGCTGCGGGCAAGACCCGCCTCACGCTCGAGGTCACGGTCGATCGCACGCTGCCGCAGCCGCTCGAACTGTATTCGATGTCGCAGAACGATCGCGCCACGGGGGTCGAGATCACCACGGCGCGCGAAATGGGCGTCCTCGGCGATCTCTACGACGAGAACGGCGGCATCATCGTGCAGGGCCAGTCCATCCTCGACATGCGGGGTCTCGAGTCCGGCACCTTCTACCTCAAGGTCTACAACCCGTTCGCGGCGGATCAGGTGGATCCGCTTGCCTTCCGCGTCGAAGCCAACGCACCGTTCGACGGCTACACGCTGCCGATCTCGGATCAGGACATCGTCCAGGGCGAGGAGGGCAACGACATCCTCATCGGCAACGCGCACCTGGATCGAGTCACCGGCGGGCGGGGCACCGACGCGTTCATCGCCGAACTGATCGAGATCGACGATCGCGAGTCGGGCGAGGCGGTGAGCCGCGTCGTCGGCGCCGAGGTGGTGTCGGAGAGCCAGCGCGATCTCAATCCGGCCGACGCCGAGGTGCACTTCAACGATCGCTATCTCGCCGCGGCCATCGCCCGTGAGCTGGGCATCCCGGTGACGCAGGGCTTCGACGGCCTGCCGCTGGTGCAGGAGCCGATCATGGCGAGCATGATGGCGCGGTTGACGCACCTCGATCTCGCCGGCCGCAACATCTCGGATCTCACCGGGCTCGAGTTCGCCACCAACGTTCAGGTGCTGAACCTCGCCAACAATCGGCTCTACGACTTCTCGGCGCTGATTCCGGGCATCGCCACCAGCGGGGACAACGTCGGTGCGCCGATCGGCATGGCGAAGCTCGAAACGCTGGCGATCGACTACAACAACATCGCAAGTCTCGCGCCGCTCACCGGCATCCTCGACCTTACGGCATTGAGCGTCGATGCGAACCCGGTCTCCGATCTCACGCCGATCGCGCTGTGGAGTGCCATCCTCCCCGACGGCGAAACCCCGCCGCTCGAGTTCCTGAGCGTGGACCGAACCCGCCTCGGCGCAACGCCTGCATCCGGGCTGATCGGGCGTTACTACGATCTCGCCGGGCTGGCGCCCGATGCACTGCCGAACTTCGCCCAGCTCTCGCCGTCCTTCGAGCGCCTCGATGCGAACATCGCCTTCGATCTGTCGGAGGGCAACTTCGGCGGCTTCGACGTACTCGACGACAGCTTCGGCGTCGTCTGGACGGGGCAGATCTTCATCGGTGCAGCCGGCATCCACGAGTTCTCGCTGGAAAGCGACGACGGTTCGCGCCTGTACGTCGATGGCGTGCTCGTGGTCGATCACGACGGTCTGCACGCGATGAGCGAAGCCTCGGGCAGCCGCAATCTGAACGTGGGCTGGCACGACATCCGTATCGAATACTTCGAACGCGATCAGGCCGAGGGCATCACGCTGCGCTACACGCCGCCGAACGGACCGAAGACGGAAGTGCCGACCTGGTTGCTGCGGCCGCAGGCGGTGGCCGGCGGTGCGCAGGGGTTGATCGGCGAGTATCACGCGATCGGAGTGGGTCTCACGGATTTCCCGGACCTGCGCTACCGCACGCCCACGCTGGAGCGCATCGATGCCAACGTCAACGCGCCCTCGACGGTCAGCAATTTCAACGGTGTGACCGGACTCAACACCAACTTCTCGGCGCGGTGGGCCGGACAGGTCCTGATCGACCAGACGAACGAGGTCACGTTCTTCATCACGAGCGACGACGGCTCGCGTCTCTATGTCGACGGCAAGCTGGTCGTCGACAACGGCGGTTTGCACGGTCCTGTCGAGAAGTCGGGGAAGGTGGTCCTGACGGGCGGCTGGCACGACATCGAACTCGTGATGTTCCAAGCGGGTGGTGCGGCGACGATGGCGCTCAGCTATCAGCAGGAGGGCGGCGCCAAGATCGTCATCCCGTCGGCGGCACTTCGGCCGAACGGCGTGGGTCTGGAGGCCGTGGCCGGACTTTCGAACCTGCGCATCCTCTCGGCTTCGCACAACACGCTCGAGAGCGTCGATGCGGTCGCGGGGCTGTCTCAAATCGAGATCGCGTACCTCAACGACAACGAGATCGCTTCCGTCGGCTCTCTTGCCGGCGATCGCTTGATCGACGACAACGACGACGGATTCGATCTGCTCGGGAACGACTGGCTGCACAACCAGTCGCCGTACTTCGGCGCCTACGGGGACGACTACTACTTCCACGCCGGCACGACCGAGCCGTCGACCAGCGCGAAGGCCACCTGGACGTTCGCGGACGTCGCACCGGGCAGCTATCAAGTGCTGGTGACCTGGCCCCAGGACGCCTCGCGCGCATCGAACGCAGCCTACGCGGTGTATGCCGGTGCCGACGGTGCGGCGCTGTTGACCCCCGACGGAGCCGACAGCGGCGACATCCGCGTCAATCAACGGTTCGCGCCGAACGGTGCAGTCTTCGACGGCAGCGCCTGGCAGAGCCTCGGCGTGTTCACGGTCGACGAGCACGGCGTGCTGCGGGTGGAACTGTCCTCCCTGGGCGCCGACGGCATCGTCGCCGCGGATGCGGTTCGCCTCGTTGCGGTGGAGCAGGTACTGCCGGTACTGCAGCACCTCGATCTGCGGTCGAACCCCCTCGACAACGCATCGTACGAAGCGGCGGTGCCCGCGTTCGAGGCACGCATGGCTGCCGATCCGAGCGTCGAGATCCTGTACGACACGAACGCACAGGCGCCGCGCTGGGGCACGAACTTCGGTCCGGTCGGTGTCCGCGAGGGCGAAGCGGTCTCGATACGCGTCAATGGGACCGGCTCGGTCCTTGGCACCGAAGTCGGAGAGAGCACGACGTTCAGTGCGGTCAGCAGTGACCCGAGGGTGACGATCACGTTCAACACGATCTTCACCTTCCCGGCCCAGACGTTCCTGGTGCTCACGCCGCAGGCGGGCTTCACAGGCACGGTTCAGATTACGCTGCGCGTGCACGACGATTCCGCCAGCAACGGTGCCGCGGCGAAGGGGCGCACCGATGAGGTGACCTTCGACTTCAACGTCGGTACGGGGGCGGTCTACGGCACCAAGTTCCTCGATGCCAACCTCGACGGCGTGCAGAACGGCCGCGAACTCGGCATCGACGGCTGGGTGATCTTCGATGACGCCGACCGCGACGGCATCCGGGATGCCGGCGAGCGCTGGACCTTGAGCGACGGCAACGGCGAGTATGCGCTGACGGGCCTCACGCCGCAGGAGACGCATACCATCGCCGAAGCGCAGGTCGACGGCTACACGCAGACGGCACCTTTCGGCGGCAACGAGGTGTTCCAGGTCGCCGATATTAGGGCTGGGCTTGCGGGTGGATTCCCCAGCGACTTCACGACGACGTTCGGCGACGCGCTCTATTTTTCTGCCAACGACGGCACCACCGGCACGGAACTTTGGCGCTACGACGGCACGACGCTGAGCCTCGTCGTGGACATCAACCCTGGGTCAGCTTCATCGAGCCCGACCGATCTGACGGTCTTCAACGGCGCGTTGTACTTCGCGGCCGACGGCGGTGACGGTTTCGGCCGCGAACTGTGGCGGTGGGACGGCACGACGGCCACCCGCGTCAGCAACATCGAGCGGGAAGGCAGCTCGTTCCCGGGTGGGCTCGTCGTGTACAACGACGCGCTGTATTTCTCGGCGAGCGGGGATGTCTTCGATTTCCTCACCATCGGGCCCGGCGGCCTCATCACACAGGTGTTCCGAGACGTCGGCTTCGAACTGTGGCGCTACAACGGTTCGACGGTATCGATGGTGTCCGACATCAACGCGGGCACGACGTCTTCTTCGCCGGGCGAACTCACCGTCTACAACGGACTGCTCTACTTCGCTGCCACGGGGTCGGACGGCGCCGGCCGGGAACTGTGGCGGACCAACGGCACGTCGGCCGGGACGGTGCGCGCCTCGGACATTGCCGTAGGCGCTACCTCGGCGAGCCCGACGAACCTCACGGTGTTCAACGGCCAGCTCTACATGTCGGCCGTCTACGACGACGGCGGCTTCAACTTCGGCCGTGAATTGGTCAGTTTCAACGGTACGGCGAAGTCGCTGCAGCTCAACCTGCGCACCGGCGAGTTCAACGGGTCCAGTCCTGGCGGACTGACGGTGTTCGACGGCAATCTCTACTTCTCGGCGTTCGGCAACGCCGTGGCCGGTCAGGAATTCGGTACGGAACTCTGGCGGATGACCCCCGCAGGCGCCGCAACGCGCCTGACCGACATCGCGCCGCTCGACGCGTCGTCGGCGCCCAGCGGATTCACGGTGTTCGACGGCAAGCTGTTCTTCACCGCCAGCGATGCCGGCAGCACCGCCAACGTCGGCAACGAATTGTGGTCATGGGATGGCAGCACCTTGCGCTTCGAGGCGAATGTCAACGCCACGGCACCCGGCCGATCCGGCGCGCCGCTCGAAATGACGGTGTTCAACGGGGTTCTCTACTTCCGTGCCGATTCCGACGATTTCGTCGGCGACGGTTCCGACAACGACGGCCGCGAGCTCTGGCGCTACGGGCCGCGTGCGGTGCCGGGCGCCCATACGCTGTACATTGCCTACGGCGGCGACCAGGTCGTCACCGGTCTCGACTTCGGCAACTTCCGCGTCGCGATCGCGGGCCCCGACCGGCTGGGCGAGGAAGGCAGCCCGATCACGTTCTTTGGCAGCGCCAACGAGCCCGATCCGGTGAACGGGTCGGACTTCGGGTTCGAGTGGGTCGTCACCGGACCCGCTGGTGACACGGTCGCCGTGGAGGCCGGTGATCGGCTGACATTCGTGCCAGACGAGGACGGCGTCTACCTCGCCACGCTCACGGTGACGGATTTCGTGACGGGGCTGGTGTACACCGACACGGCGTATGCCTTCGTGGCGAACGCCGCACCGCAGATCGCACTGATCGACGACGTCGTCACGGTCGAAGGTGCGACGGCCGGTGTTCGCGTTCGCTACGCCGATCCTGGAATCCTCGATACCCACACGGCGGTCATCGACTGGGGCGACGGGACGCGCGAGGCCGGTGTCGTGATCCCCGGCGGCGGCGACAACCTTGCCGGCGGCCAGCATGTCTATGCGGACGACGGTGAGTACTCCGTCACCGTCACCGTCATCGACGACGACGGTGCAGTCACCGTCTCGCAGCCGATCACGGTCACCGTGGGCAACGTCGTGCCCGCCGTGGCGATCTCGGGCCCCGCCGCGATCGGTGCCGGCGAGCCCTACACGCTGGTGCTCGCCGCGCCCGATCCCGGGGCCGACACCATCACGCAGTGGGCCGTGGACTGGGGCGACGGTTTCGTGCAGGTGGTCGCGGGCAATCCTCCGTCGCTGACGCACACCTACACCGAAGGCGGTGTAACCCGCACGATCAATGCGAGCGCGACCGACGAGGACGGCACCTGGGCGGCCGTTCCGATCCAGGTCGCGGTGAGCCTCGCCAACCGTGCCCCGACGGCGCAGGCGGCGAGCCTGCCCGCGACCGAGGACGAGGTGCTCGTCGGCTTCGTGACGGGCAACGACCCCGACGGCGACGACCTCGTGTTCGAGCTCGTCTCCGGGCCGGTGAACGGCAGCCTCGACTTCGATCCGGGCACCGGTGCGTTCAGCTTCACGCCCGCGCCGGAATTCTCCGGCGACGATGCCTTCGTCTTCCGCAGCTTCGACGGCCTGTTGTACAGCGATCCCGTCACCGTCGGTCTGACCGTGACGGCCGCGAACGACGCCCCGGAGATCGACGCGCCCGGCGAGCAGACCACGACCGAGGATACGCCGCTCTCGTTCGGCACGATCTTCGGCAACCGCATCGGGCTTGTGGACCGCGATGCAGGCGATGCGTCGCTCACGCTTTCGCTCACGGTGACGCACGGCACGCTCACGCTCGCCTCCACGACTGGTCTCGATCTCGTTGCCGGCGACGGGATCGGTGATGCCACCCTCACGGTACGCGGATCGCTCGCCGATCTGCACACGGCGCTCGACGGGCTCGTCCTCACGCCGGAGGCCGACTACGCCGGCTCGGCGCTTCTGTCGATCTCTCTGAGCGACGGCGGCGCCACGGGCAGCGGCGGCGCCCTCACCGCGCTCGCCGATGTTTCCATCGTCGTGCTGGCGCAGAACGACGAGCCGCGGATCGACCCGATCGCGGATGTCGTCGCGACGGAGGGCGGCGCGGTCACGGTGCAGAGCGTCGCGTCCGACCCGGATGCCGGAGAGGTCCTCACCTACGCGCTCGAATCCGGCCCCGCGGGGGGCAGCGTCGATCCGCTCACCGGCGTGTTCTCGTGGACGCCGGGTGACGGCGGAATCTCGGGCCAGATCGTCGTGCGGGTCACCGACTCCGCCGGAGCTTCCGCGACCCGGAGCTTCGGCTACGACGTGGCCGAAGCTCCGCAGAGCCCGGTTCTGGGCGCACCGCAGTCGCTCGGCGGCACGCGCGTCGGCTTCGCGCTCTCGTCCACCGATCCGGGTGCGGATCCGATCACGGGTTGGGAGGTCGACTGGGGCGACGGCAACGTCGAGTCGTTCGACGGATCGACTGCGTTCGTTAGCCACGCCTTCGGGGTGGCCGGTGGCACGTTCACGGTCACTGCGACCGCATTCGACGCCGACGGCAGCTACGTGGCCGCTCCGGTGCTTGCCACCGTCGCGCCGGATTTCCTGTCCGTCACGTCGCTCGAACAGGACGTGTCCGGCTTCCATCTGCGCTTCGACCGCGCGTTCGATCAGGGCGGCGTGAACCTCTACCGCGCCGCCAGCGCCCCTGCGCTCGGCGCGCCGGACGTCACCCTGGTCGGAACGAGCACGGGGAACGTGCGCGGATCGATCGTGTTCGACGAAGACGGGATGGGCCTGCGGTTCGTGCGCACGGGCCAGCCGCTCGCGGCCGACAGCTACACCGTCACGGTCCGCAGCGGAGGCGATGCGTTCCGCGACGCCGTCGGGGCGCTCGACGGCAATGGCGACGGCACGGCCGGGGACAACTTCGTCGGCGGGTTCGTCGTGGCCGCCTCGTCGGCGCCGCGGCTGTCGATCCCCGACTTCGCGCGCGGGCCGGGCCAGCCCGTGAACCTGCCCGCCACGGGGCTGGGCATTCCCGTCACCCTCGCGAACGGGGCCGGTGTCGACAGCCTCGCCTTCGATCTCCGCTACGACCCGGAGATCCTGAACGTCACGGCGGCGCTTCCGGGCGTCGGCCTGCCGGTCGGAGCGTTGCTGGCCAGCCATTCTCCGTCCGCCGGGGTGCTGCGCGTCGAACTGACCGGGCTATCCGGTCTCGGGGCGGGCGCGACCGCGCTCGTGAATCTGCAGGCCGAAGTGCGGATCGACGCGGGCTATGGAGCCAAGCAGATCCTCGACCTGAGCAACTTCACGTACAACGGCGGCAGCGGCACCGGCGTCGCCGACGACGGCATGCACGTGAATGCCTACGTCGGCGATGCGACGGCCAACCGCGGGTACAGCAGTCTGGACGTGCAGCGGTTGCAGCGCGTCGTGGTCGGGCTCGATACCGGCTTCGCCGCGTTCCCCAACCTCGATCCCGCCATCCTCGGCGACACCTCGGGCAACGGTGCCTTCACCTCGCTCGACGTGCTGCGGATGCAGCAGCGCGTGGTCGGACTGCCGCAGACGTCGATCCCGCCGCTTCCGGTGCCGCCGCTGCCGCTGGCCGTCTTCTCCGGCGCGGACCCGCTGCTGCACATCGGCTCGGCGCAGGCGCTCGCGGGCGAACGCGTGTCGGTTCCGATCGACGTGGACCCGGTCGCCGGGCTGGAGTCGGTGCAACTCACCGTGCGCTATCCGCAGGAGCTGCTGACGCTCGTGGAGCTGCGCACGACGGACGTCACGCGCGACTTCGCCTATCAGGTTCAGCATCCCGGTCCGGGCACCATCACCGTGGACATCTCGCGCGTCGAGCCGATCGCCGCGAGCGGCCCGGCCCGGCTCTTCGTCCTCGAGTTCGACGTGGCGGCGTCGGTGCCGAGCGGCGAGATTCCGCTCGACCTGTCGTGGGCGGCCCTGAACGAGACCGCGCTCACGCTGAATCCGGAGCCGCAACCCGGCCCGGATCCGACCGACGGTAGGATCGTCGTCCTCGACCCGCCGCCGCCGGCCTCCGAGCCCGAGCTGCTCGCGACGATGGCGGTGCCGTTGCAGGACCTGCCCGTCGCAGCGGACGAGCCCGCGGTGATCCCAGCAGCGGCGCCCACCGAGGCGATCGCGCCCGCGTCCATGGAGCCGGCCGCGATGGTCGCGTCGGTCTCGGCCACCGAAGACGCAGGGGAGCCTCCGGCGCCGGAGCGCGGGGGCATCGTCGACCGATTCAAGTCCGCGCTGCGACAGTGGTTGCAGCCCGCACGAGACGTCGAGGCTGCCGAGCAGGCCGTCATCCCCGCGCGCGTGGAGCCGCCCGCACCCGATCCGGTCCGCCGGCTGTCGGTCGACGGGCGCGGGCCTGAGACCACGACGCGCGCCGAGAACGCCTTCGTCGCACCGCGGCCCGCCTGGGTCGGCGGATTCGTGAGCCGGCTCGGCGAAACGCAGGAATCGAATCCGAACGCGTCCTTGCGGGTGAGCGTGCCTGCGGCGAACAAGCCGGCCGACGCGAAGCTGAGCCTGCTCAGGCGGGAGTGAGAGAGAACATGCCAGCGGAGTCACGGTACGGATTTTCTGCAGATATGCCACGCAGCGAAGACGTCCGGTCGGACGATGTGCCATCCATCATGGCGAGGCGGTAGGATGCAGGCGTATCCTGCACCATTCGCGCAACTTTCCGGAGGGGGGCGCTTTCCCCAGCCGGTTCCTGATGATTCTGGAGACGTGCAGATGACGAAATCCATGCGCAGCTGTCTGGGCCTACTGTGCCTCGCGTTCGGCGGAGCGGCGGTCGCCGCCGCGCCCCAGATCACCGGCAGCGGAGGCTCCGGCAGCCCCGGCGGCCAGGCCGTCGTCGAGGTGGTCGTCGACTTCGGGGCCTCGTTCGACATGGCCTCGCAGGACATCAAGTTCCAGTACGACCTCGCTGTCCTCGACTTCGCGGCGGCGTCTTCCTCCGTGCAGGTCGGCGGCACGTTGCACACCTGGGCCTCGTTCGTCGATCAGCTGCGCGCGAGCGGGGGCCTGGTCATGGAGAACACCAACGACGCCTCCGTCGAGGCCGGGCAGGAGGGCTATGCGCTCTCCTACGCCGGCGAGATCGCACGCTCCGCGCAGATGCGGCTTCAGCTCGCGTTCGGCATCCTGCCGGGCGCGGCGCCCGGGCCGACCCAGGTCACGTTCAAGGGCAGCGCGGTCGCCAATGCCCTGGAGGAAGAGTTCGCTTTTCCCGATGCATTGCAGGCGCCGGGGCTGACCGTCCAGGTCACCGCCGTTCCCGAGCCCTCGCAGGTCGCACTGCTGCTCGCGGGCATCGGGCTGCTCGCGGCCCGTCGGTTGCGCGCGAAGGCGTAGTCTTCCGCGTCGCGGCGCGGGCGCCGGGTTTGCCCCGCCCCGCCCCGCCGCGGCGCAGGCCGCCCCCCGCCCGCAGCTGCGGCTTCGTTCAGGGCGGCTCCGCTTCCGAGCCGCACGACCACCGGGTTTCGCGACCCGCGCCACACGCGCGGCCGGCCCTGATTTGCGTGTGCCTCCAGTTTCGGTACAGTCGCGCCTTTCGGTGGACCGATCCGGCGCAGCCCGGTAATTCAGGAGCGAACATGCACAAACCTTCGGTGAAACTGCTGGCCCTGCTCGGCGCCGGCCTCCTCTCAACGCACGCGCTTGCGCAGAATCCGGCGGCGAACTACCCGCAACGGCCGATTCGCGTCGTGGTCGGTTTCCCGCCCGGCGGGGCGACCGACATCCTCGCGCGCATCGTGAGCCAGCACATGTCCGCGTCGTGGGGCCAGTCGGTCGTGGTGGACAACCGCGGAGGAGCCGGCGGCACCGTCGCCGCCGACATGGTGTCCAGGGCCAACCCCGACGGCTACACGCTGATGATGGTGCCCAGCGGCCCGTTCACCATCAGCGCGAGCACCTACGAGAACCTGCCCTACGACACCGCCAACGGCTTCGCGGCCCTCTCGCTGCTCGCCTGGGTCACCAACGCCATCGTCGTGCCGGCGAATTCGCCGATCAACAACCTGCAGGACCTCATCCGCATGGCGAAGGAGAAGCCCGGCCAGCTGTCGAATTCCTCGTCCGGAAACGGCTCCCTGCACCACCTTGCGGGCGAGGTGTTCAAGCAGTTGACCGGCACCAAGATCATCCACGTGCCGTTCAAGGGCGGCGGCCCCGCGCTGGTGGCGATCAGCACCGGCGAGGTGACGTTCGGCATGTCCTCGCTGCCGTCGATCATGCCCTTGCTGCAGGCCAAGCGCATCCGGCCGATCGTCGTCACTTCGCAGAAGCGGTCCGCGGCCCTGCCCGACGTGCCGACCATCGCCGAGGCCGGTCTGCCGCTGCCCGCCGGGCTGGAGATGCGCGAGTGGTACGGGATGGTCGCGCCGCTGAAGACTCCGCCGGCCATCGTCGAAAAGCTGAACGCCGAGATGGTGAAGATCATCCGTCGTCCCGACGTGCAGACGCGCCTGACCGAGATGGGCGCCGAGGCGGCGGGCAGCACGCCGCGCGAGCTCGCGACGCAGATCGCCAACGACGTGAAGACCTGGGCGAAGGTCGTGAAGGAAACCGGTGTGAAGGCGAACTGACGCTTCCTCCCTTGCTGCGCGGCGACCCCTGCGCCCCTGCCGGGCGAGGGGTTGTCCGACGCGGCCTGCGTCGCACTCCCGCGCGGGCTCCTCGTGCCTGCGCTTCCTCCCTGCGGCTCGCCGGTTCGACGACGACTTCCTCCCGCCCGCTGAATTGCGCCGCGGATTCGCTGCGCGATGCGGCTACACTCCCGCAAGGAGATTCGGGCGTGGCGCGCTGAGCCGTTTGAGTCGGGAGGATCTGCCCTTGTACTTCGACCGCCAGCTCTGGGCGATGACCGTCGGACTGCGTCCGCGCATCGCGCTCGGTGTCCTGCTCGGGCTCGCTTCGCTGTTCGTCGGCATCGCCCGCTTCGTGTTCCTGGGTTACATGCTCGCGCTCGTGTTCGCGGGTGCGTCGTGGGGCGCATGGCTGCCGCATGCGCTGGCCGTGGCGGCGACGGTGGTCCTGCGAGCATGGCTCGAACAGACCCGAGTCATGGTCGCGCATCGCACGGCTGCGCGTGTCCAGGAGACCCTGCGAGCCCGCCTGTTCGACCGGATCGCGGCCCTCGGGCCCGCGCACTTCGCAGGCAGCCGTACCGGCGGCGTGATGCTCTCGGTCGTCGACGGCGTCGAGCAGCTCCAGTCCTTCTTCGGGCAGTACCTGCCGCAGCTCTTCATCTCGATCTGCGCGCCCTTTGCCATCTTCGCCGTGATGGCCTGGTGGGATCTGCCGGTGGCGGGCGTCATGCTCGCCGCGGCCCTGCTCGCCCTGGTGGCGCCCGGCGTCGTGCACCGCCGGAACCGCGAGGCGGCCATCGGGCGGCAGCGGGCGATGAAGGCCTTCGGCGAGGAGTTCCTCGATGCCGTGCAGGGCCTGCCGACGCTCGAGGCCTTCGGTCAGGGCCGCACCCACGCGCGGATGCTTGCGGGAAAGGCCCGCGCGCTCTCGGCCGACACGATGCGCGTGCTGGCAGCGGGGCTGCTTGCCCGCGGCATCAGCGACTTCGCCGTGGCAGTCGGGGCGGCCGTCGCACTGGCCCTCGGAGTGCATCGCGTCACCCAGGGGGCGATGAGTCTGGAGGCGCTGCTGATCGTGCTCATGGCAGGGACGGAGATCTTCCGTCCCCTGCGAGACCTGCGCGCAGTGCTGCACCAGGGCATGGTCGGACAATCGGCGGCGCTGGGCGTCCACGCGCTGCTCGCCGCCGAGTCGACCGCGCCGGCGGGCGGTGCGCCGCTGCTCGCGGACGGGCGACGCGACCTCGACGTGTGTTTCGAGGACGTCCGCTTCGCATATCCCGGTGGCCGCGGCGCAGCCCTCGACGGTCTGAGCTTCCGGGTCGCGGCGGGCGAGCGCGTCGGCATCGTCGGGCGGAGCGGGGCGGGCAAGTCGTCGATCGTCCGGATGCTCGTCCGGCTGCACGATCCGCAGACGGGCCGTGTGTGCATCGGCGGGCACGATCTGCGGAACGTGGATCCCGTCTGCGTGCGCGCGGGCATCGCCGTCGTGGGCCAGGATGCATACCTCTTCCACGGCAGCGTCGAGGACAACATCCGGCTCGGCCGGCCGGATGCGAGCGACGAGGCGGTGCAGGCGGCTGCGCGGGCGGCCAACGCGCACGAGTTCATCGCCGCCCTGCCGCAGGGGTACCGCACCGTGATCGGCGAGCGCGGAGCCCGGCTCTCCGGCGGGCAGCGCCAGCGGATCGCCATCGCGCGCGCCCTGCTCGTCGATGCGCCCGTCCTCGTGCTGGACGAGGCGCTCTCCTCGGTCGATGCCGAGAACGAGGCGCTCATCCAGCAGGCGCTCGATCGCCTCATGCAGGGCCGTACCACGATCGTGCTCGCGCACCGGCTGTCGAGCGTGATCGGCACCGACCGCATCGTCGTGCTCGACCATGGCCGGGTCGTGCAGAGCGGCCGGCACGCGGATCTCATCGCCGCCGAGGGTCCGTACCGGCAACTGATGGGCGAACAGGCGAGCGGTGCCGCTACGGGCGACGTGCCCTTGGCCGCGATGGATGCGGCAGACCGCGGCGCCTCGCACGTCGATGACCATGGGTCGACCGCGGGCGACGACGCGAAGCTCGAGGTGCGCGACCTCGCCGCGGAGGCCGCCGCCGTCGGCTGGCCGGCGACGTTGCGCTCGCTCGCGCGCTGCATCGCGCCGTGGCGCGGGCAGCTCGCGCTCACCACGCTGTGCGGGATCGGCCGCGTGACCGCGTTGATCGGCGTCGGCGTGCTCGGGGCGCTCGCGATCGCGGCGGTGAAGGCCGGCGACGGCAGCGCCGCGCTGGTGTGGGCCTTGCTCGCCGTGGCGCCGCTCGTCGGTCTGCTGCACTGGGCGGAGTCCACGCTGGCGCACGACATGGCCTACGCGCTGCTCGCGCAGATGCGCATCGACCTGTTCGACAAGCTCCAGTCGCTCGCGCCCGCCTACCTGCTCGAACGCCGGTCCGGCGATCTCGTCGCGCTTGCCACCCAGGACGTCGAGACGGTGGAGTACTTCTTCGCACATACCGTCGCGCCGGCGTTCGTCGCCGTGGTGCTGCCCGGCGTGATCCTGCTCGGGCTCGCGCTCGTGGCGTGGCCTCTGGCGCTCGTGCTGCTGCCGTTTCTCTGCTACGCGGGCCTCGCCCCATGGCTGCGACGCCGCTGGGTCGACCGGCAGGGCTCGCGAGCCCGCGCCGCGCTCGGGGCCCTGAGCGCGCACCTCACCGAGACCATCCAGGGTCTGTCGGACCTCCTCGCTTTCGGTGCGGTGGGCCGGCGGCGCGAGGCGTTCGTCGCGCAGGTGCGCGAGGTCCAGCGCGAACGGCTCGGCCTGCTCGACGACCTCGCGCGCCAGACCGAGCGCCTGGAGGCGGCCACCGGGCTCGGCGGCCTCGCGGTCGCCGCGAGCGGTGCGCTCCTCGCGACGCACGGCTGGTTCGAGCCTGCGCTGCTGCCGTTGCTGATCCTCGTCTCGGTCGCGGCGTTCCTGCCCGTATCGGAGATCGCGCAGGTGAGCCGGCAACTCGCCGACACGATCGCGTCCACCCGGCGCTTGCACGTCGTCGAGTCGGAGCCGGTGCGGGTGGTCGGTGGCGGTGCAGCGCCGCCGGCGGCGTCGGGCGGGCTCGCCGTCGCGTTCGATCGCGTGCGCTTCACCTACCCGGGCCGGCGCACGCCCGCACTCGCCGAGGTGAGCTTCGAGGTGCCGGCCGATGCGACCGTGGCGCTGGTCGGCGCGTCGGGTGCGGGCAAGAGCACGATCGCGCACCTGCTGCTGCGCTTCTGGGATCCGGACGCGGGCGCGATCCGGCTCGGCGGCCTCGACGTGCGTGAGCTCGATCTGGCCGCGCTGCGCGGCCGCGTCGCGCTCGTGGCCCAGGACACCTACCTGTTCAACGACACCCTGGAGGCCAACGTCCGGCTGGCCCGCCCGCAGGCGTCGCCGTCGGAGCTCGCGCGCGCGATCGAGCAGGCATCGCTCGCGGAGTTCGTCGCGACGCTGCCGGAAGGTCTGCAGACGCGCGTGGGCGAGCGCGGGGTCCAGCTCTCCGGCGGGCAGCGGCAGCGCGTCGCCATCGCGCGGGCCTTTCTCGAGGATGCGCCGGTCCTCGTGCTGGACGAGGCCACGTCGCATCTGGACGCCATCAGCGAATCGCGCGTCCGCGCGGCGCTTGCCACGCTGATGGTGGGGCGCACCACCCTGCTGATCGCGCACCGGCTTTCGACCATCCGCGGGGCCGACCGCATCCTCGCCCTCGACCGCGGACGGATCGTGGAGAGCGGCACGCACGCCGAGCTGATGGCGCGACGCGGATACTACGCCCGGCTGGTGGAGCGTCAGACGACGGCGGCGCGCGCACGCGCAACGGTCTGAGCGGGAGGCTGGGGTCAGGCCGGGGTCAGGTCTTGCATTTGAGCATCCCGTTGCCGCCGGCAAGCTGTCCGCAGTCCGCGGTCGGGATGCTCAA
>NZ_JALHPM010000099.1:0-25296 GCF_022842525.1 Luteitalea sp. | reverse complement strand
ATGCAAGCAGGAACCATAGCTGACACCGCCGTCTTGGCTGAGGCCTTCACCCGCGGTTCGGCTATGAAGCGCGGCATGCTCGTCATGGAAGGCGGGGTTCTGTCCCGCGATGAGTTCGCAGGTCGGATCGGCCTGACGCCCGAGGAACTTGAGGCCCAGCCCCTCCTTTGGCTCGATGTCGATGGCGAGCGCGCCTATCCCGCCTTCCAGATCACCGGCACCGGACTGCTTCCCGGTATGAGCGCCGTGGTCGAGGCGTTCACGATCGAGGAGCCCTGGATGCGGGTCAACTTCATGCTGACCGACGACGCCCGCCTCGGCGGCCAGCGCCCGATCGATGCGTTGCGCGAAGGCCGGATTGTCGATGTCGTCAAAGCCGCTCGGGCCTACGGCGAACACGGCGCGGCCTGACATTTCCGCGGACGAAGCTTCCATCAGGCAGCTTCTCGCTCGGCTGCGCGATAGAGGCCGTAGCCTTCCCTCACCAGCCAGCCCTCCTCGCACATCCAGGCGAGATAGTGCCGCGGGATACCGATGGCGGTAAAATCGCATGTCCTCACGATCGTACGCTGGCGGGCGAATGCGTAGGCTTTCTCCCGCAGCGACGGCATCGGACCGCCCGCCAGACGCATGCGCTCAGCACGGTCACGATCGCGCTTCCTCTGCTGGGGCGGGTTTTTCGGGGTCGCGGCGGGAATCTGAAAGAGATAGTTCGCATCTTCGTCGACCCCGGCGAGCCAATTCCGGCCTGCGGCCGGAATGGCACCCCAGGCAGGATTCCGGCACGCGTCGGCTCGCCTGCGGCTCACCGCCGCGGGCTCGAATCCGGGGCAACTCCCCGAGCCCCGGCACGGCTCCCCCAGACAGGCGTCAGGCACGCACCGGCTCGCCTGCGGCTCACTGCCGCGGGCTCGAATCCGGGGCAACTCCCCGCGCCCCGGCATGGCTCCCCCAGATAGGCGTCCGGCACGCGTCGGCTCGCCTGCGGCTCACCGCCGCGGGCTCGAATCCGGGGCAACTCCCCGCGCCCCGGCATGGCTCCCCCAGATAGGCGTCCGGCACGCATCGGCGCGCCTGCGGCTCACCGTCCCCAGTTCGAATCCCCACTCCGAGTGCTCGCGCGCCGCGCGTCCTCGCAGTCCCTCATGCCCACGTCCGGCGCTCGGACGACGGTGCTCGCGGCCCGGTTCCCGACTCCCGATTCCCGACTCCCGACTCCCGGATCGTCGTGTCGCGTGTCCCAGCGAGCCCTCCTGTCTGGCTGCCCGGTGCCGGCGCGGGGCCGACCGCCGCGGACAACGGTGCCCGGTGCGACTCGCGGTTCCCGGTTCCCCGTTCCCGGTTCCCGACTCCCGACTCCCGACTCCCGGATCGTCGTGTCGCGTGTCCCAGCGAGCCCTCCTGTCTGGCTGCCCGGTGCCGGCGCGGGGACGACCGCCGCGGACAACGGTACCCGGTGCGACTCGCGGTTCCCGGTTCCCCGTTCCCGGTTCCCGGTTCCCGGTTCCCGGTGCCCGACTCCCGACTCCCGACTCCCGGTTCCCGGTTCCCGGTTCCCTACGGTACCCGCCATGCGCGTAGCGGCCCGGCGTCCGCGGGCAGCGGCGAGGTGCCGGGCGCGACGCCGTTGACCTCGAGCACGTACGCCAGGATCGCGGCATAGGTCTCCGCGGGCAGCGAGCCCGCGGCGGTGGGTGGCATCGAGCTGCGTGACTTCTCGAACAGCTCGGCGACGGGACGACCGCTCCACTGCCGGCGGAAGTACGCCCCGGCGAGCGGCGTGCCGAACGTGCCGTTGGTCAGCGTGCTGCCATGGCACACGGCGCACGTGGCCTCGTAGGCCGTCTTGCCCGCCGCGACCTGGGCGCGGGTGACCGGCGGGGGCGGGCCCGTCGTGCCGCGGGCCGGCACCAGGGCCTCGTCGCGCAGCGGTGCCCTCGGCGCGCTCATCGTCGTTGGCGCGACCGTCGGCGCCTCGCCGGTATAGGTGAAGGCCAGCAAGGCACCACCATGGTCCACGCTCTTGGCCACGCCACCATCGCGGGCCTCGACCAGGCCACCGTTGTCGGTGGCCACGAAGATCGTGCGTCCGTCCGGATGGACGGCCGTGTCGCGATAGCGATTCTGTGTCCGCGCCTCGCGCGAGATGCCGCCACCGAGACGCTGTCCCGAGGCGTCCACCGGCACGATGTAGAGCGAGCCGCGCTTGAGCGCCGTGACGATCAGCACGCGGTCCCACCCGGGGATGCCGGTCGGCCCCCCGACGTACGACTCGACACTCGATGCCGCGACCGTCGGCCAGCAGAGGAAGTGCACGCCGCCACACGCGGGATCCTCGAAGTCGAAGCCGGACGGCACCGTGAAGAGCGTGGCCAGCGGCGCGATCATCGGCCGCGTGAAGGCCGACTCCGGCTCGCGCGGTACCGACTCGGGAATCGCCAGGTCGCTGAACCGCATGGTCGCGCATGGGGTCGTCGATTCGGCCCAGCGTGCGTAGACGTAGGCGCGGTCGTCGCGCAGCCCCGCGACGTGCGGCCAGCCATAGTTGCCCCCGGCCACCAGCACGTTGACCTCATCGTCTGTCTTCGGTCCGTGGTCGGTCGTGTACAGCGTGCCGTCAGGCCCCAGCGCCAGCCCCTGCGGGTTGCGGTGACCGTAGGTGAAGACGTGACTGCGCACGCCGTCGATCACCGGGTTGTCCGCCGGGATGGTGCCGTCGGTCGTCAGGCGCAGCGTCTTGCCCTCGTAGGTCGTCCAGTCGCCGGCCGTGACCTCCGCCTGGGTCGGCAGACGCTGCGATCGCACGGCGTGGCAGAAGTTGCCGAGCTGATTGCCGCCGCGATCACCGGTCGTCAGGTGCAGCGTCCCATCAGACGCGAAGGCGAGCCGCAGCCCGAGGTGATCGTTGCCCGCCGGAAGGCCATCGAGGATCGTCACGGGCTCCACCAGCGTCGTCGTGGCGGCGTCGTAGCGGAAGCGTACGACCTTGGCGCGCAGGTGCCGGAACGGGCTGGCGGGATCGGCGACGCGCGCGTCCGCCGGACGCGACGGGTCGTCGTAGGTCATCGCGACGTAGACCTCGTCGTGGCCGGTGCCGCGCAGCAGTTGCGGATGCAGCGCCATGCCGAGCACGCCCCCCGGCCCCGTGGCGGAGGCGAGGTGGCGCACCGATGCGGTGACGCGCTTCTCGCCGGTCTGCGGGTCCACGCGCGTGATGCGGAGCGCCGATCGTTCGGTCACCCAGAGCGCGCCGTCGGGCCCCCAGGTGACTTCCCACGGGTTGTCGAGCCCCGTGGTCACCACCCGCATGTCGAATCGCTTCGTCTCGGGGCGCACCGTTTCGGGGCCACCCTGCGCGAGACCGAGCGCCGAGGCCGTCACGAGGGCCGCGAGACAGAGCGAGGTGCGGCGACGGGCCAGGGATGGCGCCGGAGAAGCGGGCTGGTGCATGACGATGGTCAAGACTATGCCGCATCGCCGACCCCCGGCAATGACCGCCTGCGACGAGAGTCAGACCAGTGTCACGGTGCCGACGCGATCAGCCGCGACGACATCGCGGCACGACACGTACTGCCGCAAGGCCTCCTCGGCCGTCACACCCGTGTCCCGCCGGTCGGCGCCGTACCTGACGGGCACGGCCTGCTCGCCGAGGAACGCGACCGTGTACGATGCGTTCGCCCGCAGCCTGGCGCCATCGACCCTGATCTCCTGAAGCCGTTCGCCGGGCGGATTCTCCAGCTTCACCGCGAGTTCCAGACCGCGGCATCGCTTGACGTAGCCGCCCCGCTGCTGCCAGGCATCACAGGCGAAGGTGGCCTTGAGGTTCTCCTCGTACAGGCGCCGCAGTTCCGCACCGGTCAACCTCACGACCGACACCGCCGGGTTCGCGGGGACTATGTTCCAGACATCCATCTCGGTGATCGGCCCCGGGGGGATCGGGGCGCCGTATCGCCAGCCGTTCGACAAGGCGATCGGCACGTCCGTCGAGTCCGCGACGGCGGCCAGCAACAGCGTGTCCATCGTCGACTCGAGCATCGTGTAGCGCGTCAGCGGCGTGCTGGTGGTGCCCAGCACGCGCTGGCGCGCCGCCGCGAACGGCGCGACGGCATCGCCGACCAGCGCCTGCATGCCGCCGTCTGGTTCCGTGGCGTCATCGACCTCGATCAGGCGATGCTGCCAGCCCGCCACCCCAGTGGTCGAGAGCTCGAGATCGAGCCGGCCGACGAACGAGCCGTGCGCACCGGACTGCATGATGAGCGTGTCATCGACGATGACCGGCGTCTGCAGGCGATGGTGTGAGTGGCCGCTGAGGATGACGTCCACACCGGAAACGGCCGACGCCAGCTTGCAGTCCTGCGGGAAGCCGAGATGCGACAGCACGACGACGAGCCCGACACCGTGCTCCCGCCGCAGACGGGGCACCAGTGCGTTGACGGCCGCCTCGCCGATCGTGAGGGTCACCGGGCCGCGGTCTGCCTGCGGCAGCAGGTCGGTGCCCGCGACCGATGAGAGCCCGATGATTCCGACGCGCACTCCAGCGCGCTCCACGATGGTGAACGGCGTGAAGATCGTCCCGTCGTCGCCGACCACGTTGGCGGCCAGCAGCGGGTAGGGCAGGGCGCTGGCCAGTGCCTTCACCTGCCGCCATCCGTACGCCAGCTCCCAGTGAACGGTCATGGCGTCGAGCCCCAGTGCGGACATCGGCGCGACGAGTGCCCCGCCCCTCGTGTGTACCGCTGGCATCGACCCGTGGAACGTGTCGCCGTTGTCGAGTGCGACAACGGCGCCGCCGGTCTCGCGCCGCACCGTACCGAACACCGAGGCGATGCGTGCCAGGCCACCGCCGGAGCGCCATGGGGCGCCCGGCGTCAGCGAGAACAGCTCGGGGTGCGGTTCGAGGTACCCGTGCAGATCATTGAGCTGGAGCAGTGTGATCTGCGGCATGTACAGGCTCCTTCACGGCGACGCCGGCCAGCGGCACGTCGATCGTGAAGACGCAGCCCTTGCCAGGCACGTTGTGCGTATGGATGTCGCCACCGTGGGCTCTCACGGCCTTGCGTGCGATCGACAGACCCAGGCCGAGGCCCGTCCGGTCCCGCCCCCGCCGCTCGGCGAACGACTGGAACGGGTCGCCTGCGGACGCCGGGATCCCGCCGCACTCGTCTTCCACTTCGATCAGGAGCCGCCCGCCCTCACCCGCGAGGGCTCTCAAGACGACGCGGCCGCCGGCCGGGGTGAACTTGAAGGCGTTGTTGAGCAGGTTGTTCACCGCGGAGGCCAGCACCTGCGTATCCGCGTCGACCGCCCACGAGGCGTCACCGGGCTCGATGACGAGCTCGAGACTTCTGGATTCGGCCTGGAGCCGCCCGGCCATCGCGAGGTCGTCCAGGAACGGCGCCACTGCGACGCGCTCGCGCCGCTGTGGATGGGCGGCGATGCGCACCTCCGTCAACGTGCTGTCCACGAGGGCCTTCAGGCCCATCAGGCTGCGGCCCAGCACGGCCCCCGTGCTGCCGTTGATGGCGACCGTGCCACGCGTGAGGGCGTGATAGGCGAGGATGGCGGTGTTGAGCAGGTCGCGCGTCTCGTGCGCGACATGTCCCGCCCGCTGGAGTTCATCGCTCGACCGCGAGGCGGCCGTCATGCGCGCGTGCTCGGTCACGGCTTCGGCGATGGCCGTGTCGAGACAGCCATTCAGCGTCTTGAACTCGTCGGTGGTGATCGGGGCGTCTCGCTCGATGGCGAGCTCCGTGATGGCCTGGCAGATGTCGCCGTAGTCGTGCACGACCTGCGAGACGGTGAATCCGAGGGCCATCAGGTCCCGACCGTGCCGCGTCGCACCGGCGCCGATGGCGCCCGGCACCAGCACCAGGCCCGTCGTCTCTGCCCTCAGCTTCTCCGACAACTGCGTCAGGAACAGCGGGACGCCGTTCTCGAGTTCCTCGAGGGACGCGGACGGCCACGGCCGCGCGGTGAGCTTCTGTCGCGCGCGATCGATGATCGCGTCGCGATACGTGGTGACGAACTCATGGAGCATGGCAGGTCAAGCATAGGAAGCGCGGGGCACTTCGGCCATACGGTGGATTCTGTATGGCGCCGGTCTCGTCGACGCTGGAATCAGGCCTCGATGATCCGGTTCCGGATGGCGTACCGCACGAGTTCGCTCATCGAGTGCAGATCGAGCTTGGCCATGACGTGCGCCCGGTGGGTCTCGGCGGTCTTGGCGGTGATCCCGAGCACGACGCCGATCTCCTTGTTGGATTTGCCTTCGGCCAGCAGCTGCACCACCTCGCGCTCGCGCGGTGTGAGCGGGCCTGCGGCCCCCGCGCCACTCCCCGCGCCGCGTGCCCGTGGTCGGCGCTCCCTGCTGCCGTGGGCGCCTTTCGAGACGAAGGTCTGGTGGCCGAGCACCGCACGAATCGCCTCGACCAGCGTGCGTCCGGCATCCGTCTTCACGACGTATCCGTGGGCACCGGCGTCGAGGACCTCGCTGACCACCTGATCCGACTCGTGGACCGTCAGGATGATCACCTTGGCCGAGACGAGGCGGCGGAGCTGCCGCGTGGCGTCGAGGCCATTCAGCTCCGGCATGGTGATGTCGAGGACGACGACATCGGGCTGCAGCGCGACCGCCAGGGCGACCGCTTCACGTCCCGACCGCGCTTCACCACACACCCCCCACCCCGCCTGCCCCTCCAGCACGGCCCGCACGCCGCGGCGCACCACTTCGTGATCGTCGGCGACCAGGATGCGGACGGGGGTCATGACACGTCCTCGGACAGCGGGACGGCCACACGCACGGTCGTGCCCGTGGCGGTGAACTCGACGTCGAAGGTGCCGCCAAGCTGACGGATGCGCTCCCGCATCCCCTGAATCCCCACGCCCATCGTCTCGGGGGGCCGGTGTCCCGGTCGGTGGAGTCGCTCGGTGGCGGCGCTGGCGCCCCTCATCGTGAATCTCGAGCGTGACGACCCCGGCCGCCATGGCCAGGCGAATGGAGGCCGTCGAGGTCGACGCATGGCGATGCACGTTGGTCAGACTCTCCTGGACGACGCGGAAGAGGGCGGTTTCGAGTGGCGCGGGCAAGCGGCCGACATCGGACAGCTCCGCGTCCACCCGGATGCCGCTGCGCGTGGTGTACCCCTCGGCATACCAGCGTATCGCCGAGACCAGTCCCACTTCGTCGAGCAGCGGCGGATGCAGCAGATAGGCCAGCGTGCGTACTTCCTGCGCCGTCTGATCGGCCAGGGTCCGACTCTCCACCAGCGCCCGCCGCGACCGGGCGTCGAGGCCCCGTGTCGCCGTGCCCACCACGTCGAGATTCATCATCAGCGCGGCCAGCGATTGCCCGGTCGAGTCGTGCAACTGAAGGGCGAGTCGCCGTCGTTCCTCGTCCTGCAGCGTCAGCAGCCGTCCGGAGAGGCGCCGGTAGCGCGCCTCGCGCGCGCTCGCGTCCTCCGCCATGGTCGCCAGTTGCTCGTTGGCGGTGCGCAACTGGCTCATGAGCGCGTCGAGGTCCGCCCTGACCCTCGCCGCCTCGACGTCGGCAGACTCCGACCGAGTCTGCGCCTGCACCGCCCCGACGATCAGCCGCTCGTTCACGGCCCGCATCTGGCCCATCAGCCGTTCGATGGCCGCACGGGTCTGCGCCGGCGGCGTCCCGGCGTCGTCAGTCGACGCCGTGGTGGGGCGGCGCGGGCGTGACGCCTTCATGGGTCACGAGACCCGTCGGGGGCTTCCCGTGAGCAGCCCCTGATACTGGTCCAGCCGCTCGCCGACGACGATGCCGTCGGCGGTGATCTCGAAGCGCCGCAGGTCGGTGTCGTGCGCGCTGTCACGCACCTTGACCACGGCCATCATTCGCGTGAACCGGCCCTCGAGTTCGACATACCGCTGCAGGATGATGGCATCGGTCAGGAACGCGGTGCCGTGAGGACTGAACCGGAGATCCGTGTAGCTGTCCTCCAGTTCGGCGGTCATCATCACGGTCAGTCCCATGCCCGTCAACGCGGCGACCAGGCGGTAGAGCGACTCGCGGAAGTCCTCGCGGAAGGTCGGCGCCAGCGCGAGCTCGAACCCCGACAGGGAATCGATGACGACGCGCCTGGCCTTGATGCGATGAATCGCCTCGGTCAGTTCGTGCAGCGTCTCGTCGATCGAGAGATCGAGCGGGCGCGTGTGGATGATCGCCACCGGGGCGCTGCCGTCGGCCGCGTCGAGACCACGCGGTCGCCTGTAGGCGGAGTCACTCGGCCGCTTCTCGAATACGGCGATCACGCCGGGTTCGCCGCGGCGTGCGCCCTCGCGGATGAACTGGGTCGCCAGAACGCTCTTGCCCGATCCCGAAGGCCCAGCGATCAGTACGGAGTAGCCGGACGGAATGCCGCCACCCAGCATCTGGTCCAGACCTGGCACCCCGACCGACAGCCGCGGTGGCTCGCTCCCGCCCATGACCGCCTCGTCCGGGTGTTGGGGGGCCGGGGGACCGGCAATCAAGCGCGGAAACACCTGCAGACCGCGATCGGTGATGCGGAACGTGTGCAGGCCCGGAATGGGCGCCTGTCCGCGCATCTTCATCACCTGCAGCTTCCGCACCATCGAGTTGCGGTCGAGACTCTGGTGCAGCCAGACCAGGCCGTCCGCGACGGTGAAGATCGGGTGGTTGTCGGTCTCGGTCAGCTGGAACTCGCCGACCAGGAACGTCGTCGCCTGCCAGCCGGTCAACCGCATGCCCAGTTCCTGGATCAGGTGCGGCACCTCGGCGCCCGGGGGCTGCTGCATCGCCTGCATGACCGATCGGAAGGAATCGACGACCACGATCCCGGGGGAACTCGCCTCCACCTCCTGGATGATGCGCTGCAGCACGGCGTCGAGGCCGCCCTCGCGCGCCTCCTTCGCGAGGTTGATGAAGCGCACCGACGCGTTCACCTTCGCCATGTCGAAGAAGTCGAACTGCTGCTGGTAGCGCAGCATCTTCAGCGGGGGCTCGCCGAGCACCGTGAAGAAGATCGCGGGACGGTCCGCCCGCGCCATCGCGAACATGATCTGCTGCACCAGCGTGGTCTTGCCGGCGCCCGGCGTGCCGGCGATGACGTTGAACGAGAACTCGGGGACACCGCCGCCCAGAACGGCATCGAGTCCTGGTACGCCCGTCGACAGGCGTCGGATGGGGACTTTGTCGCTCATGTGATGGTTGCCTCGGGGGTGTCGCCAGTGAAATCGTCGGGCCACGCCTCGCGCAGGAGACTGGTCGTCAGGCCCTCGCCGATGAACGACGCCAGCAGCGTGCTGGCCGTGGCGAGGACGGCGACGGCTGCCGCGCTGCCCGTCGTCGGTGTCACCTGCGCGAGGGACACCTGCAGGCGCGCGAACGGCGGTTCGCCCGTGCCTGGTCCCTCGAGCGGCGCGAGCTCGGGAACCTGTCGCCGTGTCAGATGGATGGCGCGGTCGCAGATCGCGGCCACGCCGGCGTCGCCAATGAGGGGCGTCAGTTGCTGGGTGAAGCGATCGCCCATGCGGCGGGTCGCGGCGGCAATGGCCGGCGCGTCCGCGTCCGTGCCTGCCTCGCGCTCCAGCAGGCGCCGGAACGCCCGCTGCCGCATGTCGTGGTTCGTCACGTCCTGACCATCGAGCGCGATTCTATCGCTCCCCGACGTCGGGGCGTCACTCCGCGGCGTGGACGGCGACCGTCGGGGAGTTTCGCGCCGGCGGACGGATTATCCCGGACCCCCCGGCGGTGCTGGATCGCGTGATCGTCGCGTCTCGTGCGCCAGTGGCGCGGCATGGCTCTTGCGATACGAGGCGATGTCCCTTGCCGACATGGGGTGGGCTATGCCAATGGCACTCGAGCAGGACCGCCTGCTCTCCCGGATGCGCGACGCCAACGAACATCTGGTGGTCGCCGTCGTGCGCGCGCAAACGCTGAGCGATGAAGCGGCCGCGGCCTGTCACCACAAGGACGAATTCCTCGCGATGGCGTCGCACGAGATCCGCACCCCCGTGAGTGCGGTTCTCGGCTGGGTGCGCCTGCTCGAAACCGGGGCCTTGTCGCGCCTGGACACCGAGCGCGCGATCGCGGCCATCGGGCGCAATGCCGCGGCGCTCGCTCACATGATTGACGACCTCCTGGATACGTCGCGGATGCTCAGCGGGGCGATTCGACTCGCTCTCCTGCCGATCGACCTCGCGACCGTCGCGCACGACGCCGTCGAGACCGTCCGCCCGCTGGCGGCGGCACGGCACATCCAGCTGACGTTCGACGATGGGCACGGTGCGTGCCCGGTGCGCGGCGATGCGGAACGACTGCAGCAGGTCATCTGGAATCTGCTGGCCAACGCCATCAAGTTCACCCCCGAGGGCGGCCGCGTGGAGGTGTTCGTCGAGTCGGATCACGACCGCAGGCAGGTGAGGGTGGTCGACACCGGCCAGGGCATCGATCCGGACCTGCTGCCCTACGTGTTCGACCGGTTCCGTCAGGGCGCCGACGCCACCACGGGGCGGCACACGGGGCTCGGCCTCGGCCTCGGCATCGTCCGCTATCTCGTCGAACTGCACGGAGGGACGGCACAGGCGGCCAGTCCGGGCGTGGGACGGGGCTCGACATTCACCGTCCGTCTGCCGCTGGCCCCCGCCAGCACGCCTTGCTGATGCGCCAGTCCGGGCGGTCAGCGCGCGCCGAAGACGACCGTCCGCGCCTTGCGGGCCAGATGGTAGATGAGGTACAGGGTGACGCCGATCAGCAGGAGCGCGATCACCGGCAGCGCGATCGCCAGGGCCGCGAGCCCCGTCGCCCCAAGCGTCTCCATCGTCGAGATGATGGGATTGGAGATGCCCACGGTGGCCGCGCCGGATCCGGCGCGCACGAGGGCAGTGGTGCCCTTGGTGAGGCCCGCGACGCCGCCGCCGGCGATGAGGGCGACCGGCCAGAGCACCCACGGTGGCAGGTCCACCATCACTGAGGCGCTGGCGATGGTCCCTGCGGCGACCGTGGCGGGGCTGGCCAGCACGTCCAGCGCGTGATCGAGGCCTGGAATGTAGTAGGCCAGGATCTCGGCGATGCTCGCGGTGGCCAGCATCGCGATGGCCGTCCCCGAGGCCAGCCAGGCGAACCCGTCGGACAGGGGCAGCAGGCCCCAGCGGGCCGCGATGGCGGCCACCAGCAGTGGCAGGAAGACGCGCAACCCGGTGGCGGCCGCGAGGCCCAGACCGAGAACGATGCCGGTCAGCGACTCCAGGGACAGTTCCATGCGTGTGTGACGAGCATAGCAAACGCCCGCCATCCCCTCCGGGACGACCCGCCTCCGTTGATATGCTGCAGCGCCATGTTGCAGGCCTCTCCCGACCGCCTCTCCCGCGACCTCGACATCATCGCCCGTGACATCGGCGTGCGCCTCGCGGGCACCGCCGCCGAACGTGCCGCCGCCGATCACGTGCTCGCCTGTGCTCGCGCCCTCGAGGTGTCGGCCTGGGACGAGCCCTTCGCCATGCAGGCGAGGGTCGTCGCGGAAGAGCAGCTCGAGGTCCGCATCGGCGACGCGTGGCAGGCCTTCCCCTGCTCGCTCTTCAGCAGCACGCCCGGCACCGGCGGCGAGTGGTGGAGCGGCGAGATCGTCGCCCTCACGCCCACCGACTACCAGCGCGAGGACCTCGGTCACCTCCGCGGCAAGGCCGTCATCCATCTCGGCTGCCACATCGAGTCCCGCGCCTCCTACGCGCGACTGATGCGAGCGGCGCCGGCGTTCCTGCTGATGGTGGACACCCGCTACGCCGGCGACACCCCGCGCGCCGACGGGATGTTCCCGGCCTACACGGCGGCCATCGGCGCCGTGCCGACGCTCAACGTCGCGCACCAGGATGCCTGGCACTGGATCGCGCAAGGCGCGACGCACGCACGCTGTCGCGTCGTCGGTGGCATGGAGCCGGCGACGTCCCAGAACGTCGTCATCGAGCTGCCCGGCACCGACCGGGCCGACGAGATCCTCTACGCGAGCGCGCACCACGATACGCAGGCCGGATCGCCCGGCGCCGACGACAACGGATCCGGCGTCGTCGGTGTCATCGAACTCGCCCGCCTGCTGCACGCGCGGCCGCGTCGCCGGACGGTCCGCCTCATCTCGTTCGGGGCCGAGGAGCAGCTGTCGGTGGGATCAGCCGCCTACGTGCGCCACCACCGCGACGAGGTCGTCACGCGTGGTCGCTGCATGTACAACCTCGACAGCTACGGCTCGCATCTGGGCTGGCTACAGCTCTATCTGAATGCGCATCCGGACTTCGAGGCCTCGTTCCGGCCGTACTTCCACGCGGCCGAGGTGTACTACCAGACGGTCACGTCGGTCGTGCCCTACGCCGATCACTTCCCGTTCATCGCCGCCGGCATCCCTGGCGTCTTCCACTACCGCGTCAACTGCGACGGCGGCCGGTTCTTCCATCATCGGCCCGACGATGACCTGACACGCGTGTCGCCGACGGTGATCGCGCGCGACGTCTCGGCCATCGCGACGTGGATCGACGCCATGGCCCAGGCCGACACGGTGCCCTTCACACCGACGATTCCCGAGGCCCAGCGCGACGAGGTGGCGACGTGCTGGGACGATCTGTTCGGCGGCTGGTGACGGCGCTGCGGTCGGTCGTCTACTGCTTCCGGTAGGCGGCGAGTCGTGCCGACAGGTCCGCCACCACGGCGGCCTGCGCGGGTTCGTCCGCCAGGTTGCGCGTCTCGGCCGGATCGGCGGCCAGGTCGTAGAGTTGACGGCCCTCGGCGCCCGCGGCCCACTCGATGTAGCGCCAGCGGTCGGTGCGGACGGCGTACCCGTTGTAGGCCTGCGTGAACGCCGCATCGCGCACCTCGCGGGTGGGCGAGGCGATCACCGGCGCGAGGCTCTGACCATCGAGCGGGCCCGGGGCCGTCAAGCCGGCCAGGTCGGCGAGGGTCGGGTAGAGGTCGACGAGTTCGGCCAGCGCACGGGTGGTGGCGCCTCGTGCCTTGCCGGGCGCGGCGATCACCAGCGGCACCCGCGCGTTGCGTTCGAACAGGCTCGGCTTCTGCCACAAGCCGTGATCGCCGAGGTGATAGCCGTGGTCGCTGGTGAACACCACGATCGTGCTGTCGGCCAGGCCGAGGCGATCGAGGGCGTCCAGCACGAGGCCGACCTGCGCGTCCATGAAGGTGATCGAGGCCTGGTAGGCCTGGATGGCGTTGCGTCGCTGCGCGTCGGTCATCGCGTCCTGCTCCGCGTTGGCGCGGCGGTAGGCCGCCTTCGGGACCCGGGCCCGGTCATCAGCCGACAGTGCCGGCAGCGGGATGCCGGCGGTCGGGTACTCGTCGAAGTAGCGGCGAGGCGCCACGTATGGCGTATGCGGTCGATAGAAGCCGACGCCGAGGAAGAAGGGGCGCTGCTCCCGGCCGAAGCGCTCGAGCAGCCGCACCGCCTCGGCCGCGCCGATGCCATCGGTGTGCTGCGCGTCGTCTCCCTCATCGTCGGCGAGCCAGCTGACCGTGCCGCCGAACTGTCCGGGCACCAGGGTGAAGACGCGGTCGAGCAGTTCGCGATCCCGTCCGCGCGGGTTGATGGCGATGTCCCAGGACTTGTGGTCGTCGAGACCGCCGGTGCCGATGTCGAGCGGTACGCCGTAGTGGAACAGCTTGCCGACACGCGCCGTCACGTATCCGTTGGTGCGGAACAGCTGCGGCAGCGTCACGGCATCGGGCAGGCGCTCGCGGAAGTGCGGCGACATCGGGTTGCGTCCCGGATTGCTCAGCACGCCCGTCGCGTCGGGCCGGCGACCGGTCAGCATCGACGACCGGCTCTGGTTGCACACCGGGTACTGCGTGTACGCCCGATCGAAGCGCAGGCCGCGCCGGGCCAGTCGGTCGATGCTGGGTGAGCGGGCCGGTCCGCCGTAGGTGGCCAGGTCGGTGTTGAGATCGTCGGCCATGATCAGCAGCACGTTCATCCGTGGTGGTGCGGATGCTGGCGCTGGCTGCGCGACCAGCGAGGCCATCGCGCAGAGGCCGAGACCGAGGCTCAGCACAGGCCACAGGGCCGTGCGCACGCGAGCGGCGTACCGAACAGGTGTCGTCATGGTCGAGGTCCGGGCCGACGATATCACCCGACGCCCGGTTGCCGGTTGCCGGTTCCCGGTTCCCGTCCCGTGCGGTACAGTCCCGACCCATGTCAATCCGACACGCCGCACTGCGGCTCGCGATGGTGGTGGTGCTGGCGGCGCAGGCCGTCTCGGCTGCCGCGGCTGGGCGCTGGTCCGAGCAACAGGCCAGTGACTGGTACGCCCGTCAGGGCATGCTCATCGGCGCCAACTACGTGCCGGCGACGGCGATCAACGAACTCGAGATGTGGCAGGCCGCCACCTTCGATCCGGCGCGCATCGATCTCGAACTCGGGTGGGCGGCCGCCATCGGCATGAACACCATGCGCGTGTTCCTGCACGACCTGGCCTACGCGCAGGACCCCGACGGCTTCCTGCGCCGTGTCGATCAGTTCCTGGCCATTGCGGAGAAGCACCGCATCCGGCCGATGCTCGTGCTGTTCGACTCGGTGTGGGATCCGTTTCCGGCGGTGGGCGCGCAGCGTCCCCCGCGCCCCGGCGTCCACAACTCCGGCTGGGTGCAGAGTCCCGGCAAGGTCGCCCTCGAAGACCCGGAGCACTGGCCGCGCCTCGAGGCGTACGTCACGGCCGTCGTGAGCCGCTTCAAGGGCGACGCGCGCGTGCTGGCGTGGGACCTGTGGAACGAGGTGGACAACATGAACGACCCCGCCTACCTCAGCCTCGAGCCGAAGAACAAGGGCGAGCTGGTGCTCGCGCTGCTGCCGCAGGTCTTCGCGTGGGCCCGCGCGGCAGCGCCGACGCAGCCGCTCACGAGCGGTCTGTGGCGCGGCGGCGACTGGTCCCGGCTGACCGAGTTGCCGGCCATCGATCGGCTGCAGATCGCGATGTCGGACATCATCACGTTCCACAGCTACGATCCGCCCGCACAACTCGAGGCGCGCATCCGGCAGTTGCAGGTCTACAAGCGGCCGATCCTCTGCACCGAGTACATGGCGCGCGGCAACGGCAGCACGTTCGCGGGATCGCTGCCGATCCTCGTGCAGCACAAGGTGGGGGCGATCAACTGGGGACTCGTGCAGGGCAAGGCGCAGACGCACCTGCCCTGGGATTCATGGCGGCGGCCTTACGTCGACCGCGAACCGGCCGTGTGGTTCCATGAGGTCTTCCGCCACGACGGCTCGCCCTACGACCCGAAGGACATCGTCGCCATCAAGGCCGCGAGAAAGTAGCCGTCGACCTTCAGGTTCACGTAGCCGTCGACCTTCAGGTCGACGGTCAGTGATCTCCCGGGAAGACCTCGTCCGCCGGCAGGTGATCCGGGAGGCCGAAGCGGGGGAACAGCGTCGCGGTGTCCAGGAAGAACGTATGCGCGGCGATCGCGCCACGTTCGATCTCGAGCACGACGAGTGCCCACGGCAGGTAGCGGCCGTCGCCGGCCGGCTTGTACTGGCCGAAGGCGGGCAACCCGTTGGCGGCCGTCGGCACCAGCTTCGATCCGCGGCAGGCCGCCCCTCGACCGAGCAGCCAGCCGCTCATCGACGCGTGGCCGCGCAACCACAGCGAGAACGGCGGCATCGCCATCGTCGCGTCCTCGTGCATGATCGCCGCGAGTGCGTCGACGTCATAGCGTTCGAAGGCGTGGACGTAGCGATCGACCAGCGCCTGCTCCTCGTCCGAGAGGGCCGCGGCCGTCGGGGTCACGTCGCGTGACGCGAGGGTGGCCCGTGCCCGCTGCAGGGCACTGTTGACCGCCGCGACACTCATGTCGAGACCACTGGCGACCTCCGCGGCCGACCAGCCCAGCACCTCGACCAGCAACAGCACCGCGCGCTGTCGGGCCGGCAGGTGTTGCAGGGCCGCGACGAAGGCGAGCCGCAGGCTCTGCCGCAGCACGACGCGTTCGTGCGGGTCGGCATCGCCAGGCAGCGCGGCGACATCGGGAATCGGCTCGACCCAGGACGACGCCGGCAGCGCCGTGAGCGGGTCGTCGATGGTGCCGACCGGCCCGGCCTCCGTCGATCTCAAGCGGCGGCTTCGCGTGCCGAGCACGTCCAGGCACACCCGGGTCGCGATGCGGTAGAGCCACGTGCGGAGCGATGAACGCCCTTCGAAGGCGTCGAGGTGGCGCCAGGCGCGCACCATGGTCTCCTGCGCCGCGTCGTCGGCATCGAGCCCGGAGCCGAGCATGCGATAGCAGTGGCCGGTGATCGCGGCTCGGTGTCGTTCGAGGTCGTCGATGGTGGGCACGGCAGTCATTATCGGATGGGCGGGGCGCAGACGTCGCCCGTGCCGACGAGCGGACGTCGACGGGCCAGCCGATCTGACAACGCGGACGGCGCGGGTCGCGCGCCTCGGCGGGAGCTCAGGCGATGTGGACGGCGTCGGCCAGATTCAACGCGTTCATCGTGTCGTTGAAGGCGCCGTTGCGGGCCATCTCGGCAAAGTGCGGGACGACGGCCGGATCGAAGTGCTTGCCGGCCTCCGATTCGATGAGGGCCAGCGCCTCGTCGAGGGTCCACGCCCGCTTGTACGGGCGCTCGGAGGTCAGGGCGTCGAAGGTGTCGACCACCGCGAACATCCGTGCGGCGATCGGAATGTCGATGCCCTTCAGCCCCTGCGGATACCCCGTGCCGTCCCACTTCTCGTGGTGACAGTAGGCGACGTCGATGGCCGGGCGCAGGTACCGGATGGGCTCGAGCAGCGCCTTGGCGTGCTCGGGGTGCTGCTTCATCTGGATCCACTCGTCGGCGGTCAGGGCCCCGGGCTTGTGCAGGATGCTGTCGGGCACCCCGATCTTGCCGATGTCGTGCAGCAGGGCACCGCGCCGGATGTGCTCGCACTCGTCGGCGGGCAGCCCCATCCGTTCGGCCAGTCGCACGGTCATCACGGTGACGCGCTGCGTGTGCCCTTCCGTCTCCCGATCGCGCAGGTCGAGGGCCCGGACCCAGCCTTCGAGCGTGCGCTCGTAGGCCTCGACGAGCCGGACGCGCTCCTCGAGCAGCGTCCGATACCGGTTCAGGCGGGTGACGGCCTTGACGCGCGCGCGCAGTTCGAGACGGTCGTAGGGCTTGGTCACGAAGTCGTCGGCGCCCACCTCCATGCCGCGCAGGCGCGACGCGCGGTCGTCGAGGGCCGTCACCAGGATGATGGGGATCTCGCGCACCTGCGGCACCGCCCGGATGCGCTCGCAGACCTTGAAGCCGTCCATGCCGGGCATCATGACGTCCAGCAGGATCAGATCGGGGGCATCCTCCAGCGTCAGCGCGATGGCGTCGTCGCCGCAGACGGCCGTGCGGACGGCGTACCCGTCGGCGCGCAGGATGCCGTCCAGCACCTCGCGTCCCGTCTCCTCGTCGTCCACCACGAGGATGTGGCTCTGCCGTGTATCCCTGTTGTTCATGGCGTCTCCACGGGCGCGGCCGTCCCGTCCAGCTGGCTGCGGATGGCCGTGGCCAGCGCCGACAGCTTCACGGGCTTGCTGAAGTAGTCGTTGGCGCCGGCGTCCAGGCAGCGCTCGCGATCCCCGCTCATGGCGAGGGCCGTGAAGGCGAAGATGGGGATCGTGGCGGTGTCGGGTTGGGCGCGCAGGCGACGGATGGCCGAGAGCCCGTCGAGTTCGGGCATCTGCACGTCCATGATGATCAGGTCCGGATGATGCTCGGTGGCCGAGGCCACGGCCTGCAGCCCGTCGCTCGCCGTCAGTACCTCGTAGCCCTTGGCCTCGAGGTACTGTCGCAGCACGAGCACGTTGGTCTCGGTGTCGTCGGCGACGAGCAGCCGCCGCTGCGACGTGCGCGCAATCGGGATGGAGCAGATGGCGCCGCTCGACTCGGCGGCCTTCTCGACGACCGCTTTCGGCGTGGTCGGCGTCCAGGGCAGCGTCACCGTGAAGCAGGATCCCTTGCCGGACTCGCTCTGCAGCGTCACCCGCCCGCCTTCGTGCAGCTCCACCATGCGCCGCACCAGCGCCAGCCCGAGGCCGGTGCCGTTGTACTGGCGCGACAGACTGCTGTCCACCTGGGTGAAGGGCTGGAAGAGCCGCCCCTGATCGGCCTCGGCGATGCCGATGCCGGAGTCGATCACGGCGAAGGACATCGTGCCGGCCTTCGCGTCGACCGACACATCGAGGCGCACCGTGCCGCCGGTGGGCGTGAACTTGACCGCGTTGCTGAGCAGGTTGACCAGGACCTGCTTCATGCCGCGCTGGTCGACGAGCAGCGTCGTCGCTTCGGGACTGATGGTCTGCGTCACCTGCAACTGCTTCTGGTGCGCCGCGTTGCGCACCAGCGCCAGCGCCGCCGAGCACAGCTGCGCGACCGACGTCGGCATGATGTCCAGCGTCATCTTGCCGGCCTCGATCTTCGAGAGGTCGAGGATGTCGTTGATCAGGTCCAGCAGATGCCGGCCGCTGGCCTCGACCAGCGCCAGAGCCTTGGCCTGTCGCGGCTCGAGCGCGCCGTAGATGTGCTCGCTCAGCGACTCGACGATGCCGAGGATGTTGTTGAGCGGCGTCCGCAGCTCGTGGCTCATGCTGGACAGGAACTCGTCCTTGAGCCGGGAGGCGCGCGACAGGGCCGCATTGGCCTTCATCAGCCGGTCCTCGTGCTCATGACGCTCGGTGACGTCGTTGAGCGTGCCGACCATGCCGATGGAGTGGCCCTCCGCGTCCTTCATCTGGCGCGCGTACAGATCGACCCAGACGAAGCCGCCGTCGCGCCGCAGGTAGCGCACGTCGTGGCGGCACGAGTCGACCTCGCCGGCCAGCATCGGCGCGAACACCTCGAGGTTGCGGTCGCGGTCGTCAGGATGGATGCCGTCGAGGAACATCGTGCCCAGGGCTTCCTGCACCTCGTACCCGCTGATGTCGAACCACGCCGGGTTGAGGTAACGGCACCGCCCGTCGGCGTCGGTCTGGACGACGGCCTCGCGGAGCCCGTTGAGCACCGAGCGGTAGACGTTCTCGCGCTCGGCCAGCGCGAACTCGATGCGTTGCCGTTCGGCGATCTCGCTGGCCAGTTGCTGGTTGGTGTCGTGCAGCGCCTGGCGCTGCTGGAACAGCGAGAAACTGAGCTGCTCCGAGTCGGCCAGCGCCAGATCCTTCGTCCGCACGAGCATGAGGAATTCGGCCAGGATGTCCTGGTGCGCGAAGTCGCTCAGCGACAGACCGAGGGCGCTCATCTGCTCGACGGCCGTGATGCGCGGCGAGAGCAGCAGGAGGAGGCGGTCGCCGTCCACCTGCATCACCTGGCCACTCAAGGTCAGGTCGACATGACGGCAGACGATCTCCAGAATCGCGTCGACGCAGGCCAGCAGGGCGTCGTAGGACCCGAGGGTCGTCGGCTTGCGGGTGGTGAACTGATCGCTGAACAGGCTGCCGAGCGCCTGCGGCGAGACCCTCGCCATCGACGCGCCGACCTGGACGATGCGGCCGTTGGCGGCGATGGCGACGTGAAACGGGAACGCACGTGCGACCTGCTCCGGCGAGAGGCCAATCCTGGAGGACACGACACTACCTGCCGGAGAACTCGACGAGGCAGCGATCGTGCTCGAACGAATGGTTCACGAGCCCGTACATGAGGAGCCAATCGTCCTGTTGGGCCGGATCGTGAGTCCTGAACCGGTTCGGGGGGGGCATTCCGCCCCGGTCGCTGGACCAAGGATAGGGATGTACCATCCCGGCAGGCGTCAGCGGAGGGCAGAAGCATGACCATCGGCAGGTGGGGAGCGGCGGTCACGGTGGTGGCGGTCCTGAGCGTGCCGTCAGCGCGCGCGCAGTCGCCGGCGGGCACGCCGGCCGCGGGCACGACGGTGCGGCTCTCGAAGGCCGTCCTGCGCGACAAGATCCGCGGGGGCTGGGCCGCCCAGACCATCGGGGTGACCTTCGGCGGGCCGACCGAGTTCAACTACAACGGCACCTTCATCCAGGACTACGAGCCGATCCCGTGGTATCCGGGCTACCTGCGCGAGACCTACGAGCGCAACCCCGGCCTGTACGACGACGTGTACGTCGACCTGACCTTCGTCGACGTCATCGAGCGGCAGGGCCTCGACGCTCCCGCCGAGGCCTTCGGCAAGGCGCTCGCCGGCGCGGAGTACATGCTCTGGCACGCCAACCAGATGGCCCGCCACAACCTGCTGCGCGGGCTCGCGCCGCCGGCCAGCGGCCATTGGCGCAACAACCCGGAAGCCGACGACATCGACTTCCAGATCGAGGCCGACTTCATCGGGCTCATGGCGCCGGGCCTGCCCAACGCCGCGACCGCCTACGCCGACAAGGTGGGCCACATCATGAACTCCGGCGACGGCTGGTACGGCGGCGTCTTCGTCGCGGCCATGTACTCGCTCGCCTTCGTCCATGACGACGTCCGCACGGTGGTGACCCGTGCCCTCGACACCATTCCCGCCGCGAGCCGCTTCCACCGGACGATCAGTGCCGCCATCCGCCTGCACGACGAGCACCCGACCGACTGGAAGCGCGCCTGGTTCGACCTGCAGCGGCACCACGCCGAGGACATCGGGTGCCCGGAGGGGGTCTTCGCCGCCTTCAACATCGACGCCCGCATCAACGCCGCGTACGTGGTCCTCGGCCTGCTCTACGGCAACGGCGACATGAGTCGCACCATCTCGGTGGCCACCCGGGCCGGGCAGGACTCGGACTGCAACCCCGCGACTGCCGCGGGTGTGCTCGGCACCATCCTCGGCTTCGAGCGGATCCCGGCCTACTGGAAGCAGGGGCTCGACGAGGTCGAAGGGACGCCCTTCAAGTACACGACCATCTCGCTGGAGGACGCCTACGGCCTGTCGTACAAGCACGCGCTCGAGATGATTCGCCGGGCGGGCGGCCGTGACGATGGTGACGCGGTCCTCATCCCGGTGCAGACGCCCGCACCCGTGCGCCTCGAGCAGAACTTCGAGGGGCATCACCCCGTGGCCGAGATCCGCCTCGCCCGTGCCACGCAGGGCGATGAAACCCGCTTCACGTTCGACGGGATCGGCTTTGCCATCCAGGGCGACGTCCGCAGCGAGGACGGCAAGGACCGCGTCGTCGTCGTGGACGTGTTCATCGACGACGTGCTGGCCGAGACGGTGGACCTGCCAACCAACGTCACCCGCCGCCGCTTCATCCCGTTCTGGAAGTACGAACTGCCTGATCGTGCGCATACCGTGCGGCTCAAGGCGCGTAATCTCGAGCCAGGCACCACCCTCAGGCTGCAGCGCGCCATCATCTATGGCAGTGCGCCCAGGACCCCGGTCATCTAGGAGAGCCCGTGCTCGTCGTGTCGTTCCCTCGTCGCGTCCTGTCCGTCACCGGCCTCGCCTTCGTCGCGACGGCGTGCCTCGGGGGTGGCGCGTCCGCTCAGCCGGCCGCCGCGTCGGCGACCGCCTTCAGGGCGGTCGGCAATGAACCCGGATGGACGCTCGACATCGGCGGCAGCCGCATGGTGCTCGTCGTCGATTACGGGGCGACGCGGGCCGAACTGCCAATCCCGGCGCCCGTGCCGGTGGAGGGCGGGCGTCGCTACAGTGCCCACGACGATACCCACCGCCTGGAGGTGACGATCCTCGATGGCGTGTGCGCCGACACGATGACCGGCATGCCGCGCCCCGCCACGGTCGAGGTGTCCTTCGATGGCCGCGCGCTCAAGGGCTGCGGCGGCGACCCGGTGTCGCTGCTGCGCGGGGGCGTGTGGCTCGTCTCCCACCTCGGCGGCCAGCCCATCGTCGCCAAGTCGCGCCTGACGCTGGCCTTCGGCGCCAACGGGCGGGTGACCGGCACGGCATCGTGCAACACCTACAGCGCGGGCTACCTGCTCACCGGCGAGGGCGTCACGATCACGATGCCCATCTCGACCATGCGGGCCTGCGAGGCACCCTACATGGCGCAGGAGGCGATCTTCCTCGAGGTGCTGCGTGGCGTGAACCGCTTCGAGTGCTCCCCCGACGGAGTGCTGAAGTTGCATGCCGCTGACGGAGGCACCATCACGGCGCGCCGCGAGGTGACACCCGTGGCCACGCCGAAGAAGCCGGCCCGGCCGCGCTGAGCGCCGTCGATGGAGGCGCATCATCGCGTCTACGTGGTGCGGCTCGCCCACCCGCGCCACCCGGGGGTGCGCGACTGCTACTACGTCGGCATGACGGGGCTGCATCCCCAGCAACGCTTCGACAACCACAAGGCCGGCGTCAAGGCCGCCAGAGTCGTGCGTGACTTCGGCCTCGAACTGGCGTACGAGTGGTTCGACGAGATTCCGCCCATGACCTATGCCGAGGCGGCGCTGTGCGAGCCGACGCTCGCCGACGAGCTTCGCGATCGGGGCTTCGTCGTCTTCGGCCCGACCCTCAGGCGCCCTGTCGAGCCCGCGCGGGCCAGGCCCGTGCGGCGACTCGCCCGAAAGAAGAGGTAGTGATGAGCCCTTCGACCCTGCCCGCCGCGCAAGCCCTCGTGTTGCAGGACCTGGTGACCCCGACGGCCCATGGCATCGCCAGTCGCCTGCTCGAGAAGACGCCCGGCGGCAACGTCACGCTGTTCGCCTTCGATGGCGGTCAGGCCCTCACCGAACACACCTCGGCCTTCGATGCGCTGGCGCTCGTGCTCGAAGGACGCCTGACGCTCTCGGTCGCCGGTGCGCCGATCGACGCCGTTCCCGGCACGATCGTCCGGCTGCCCGCCAACGTGCCGCACGCCGTGGACGCGCCGGAAGCGTCGCGGATGCTGCTGATCATGCTCAAGGACGCCTGAGGCGTCGGCTACGGGGTCTGCGCGTCGAACCACGCGATGAGGTCGCGCGTGACCTCATCGCGATTGATCTCGTTCACCAACTCGTGGCGGGCGTCCGGGTAGAGCTGCAGGCTGACCTGCGTGAGGCCGGCATCCACGTACACCTCGTGCAGTCGCGCCACGCCCTTGCCCATCTCGCCGACCGGATCCCTGTCGCCAGCGATGAGCCGGATGGGCAGCGCCGTCGGGATGCTGCGCAGCACCGACGACGTGCCGAGGGTGGCCTTGCCCTCGAGGAAGTCGCACCAGGCGCGCGTGGTCAGCGGACGGCCGCACTGCGGGTCGGCGACGTAGGCGTCCACGGCTGCCGGGTCGCGCGAGAGCCAGTCGACCTCCGTGCGGACCGGAGCGAACTCCCGGTTGTAGGTGCCGAACACGAGGCCCTGCAGCCAGACGCTCGGCGTGCGCGGGCCGCGCAGCAGGCGCTCGAGCCGGGCGACCGCGACGCCTGCTCCCTCGAGCGCACCGGGCGGACCGTTGCTGCCGCAGAGCACGACGCCGCGATACGCGTCGCCGTGCTGGCCGATCAGGGCCTGCCCGACGAACGATCCCATCGAGTGGGCGAACAGGAGCAGCGGGACCCCTGGCGAGGAGGCCTGCAACGCCTGCGAGACGGCCCAGGCGTCGTCGACGAGGCCGTCCCAGCCGCCACTGTCACCGAAGTGCCCGGCGAGGGCCCCGGCCGTGACGTGGTCGCCATGGCCCCGATGGTCGTGGGCCCACACCGTGTATCCGGCGGCAGTGAGGGCCGTGGCCAGCCGCGCGTAGCGGGCGCCGTACTCGGCCATGCCATGGACGATGTGGACCAGCCCGCAGGGCGTGGGGACGTCCCAGCGATGGAGAGGCGGGAGTGTGGGCACGGGAGCATTAGATGCTGGAATGCTGGAATGCCGAAGGGGGAAGGGCAAAGGGTAGGGCCGGCTCTCCGAGCCGGCCGTCACTGCCAGGACGCCGATCGTGACGGCCCGTTCGGAGAACGGGCCCTACCCACGTCCGCCGCTGGCGTAGAATCCGGCCTGACACCGTGACTCTCGATCGCCGAGCCTTCCTCACTGTTGCGGCCCTCGCGGCCGTACGTCCGCTGCGTCTCGACGCGGCCGGCTGGCGCGCGGGTGTGGCGACGGTCGACATCACGCCGCGCACGTCGCTCTGGATGGCGGGATTCGCGGCACGGACGGCGCCCTCCAGTGGCACGCGACAGCCGCTGCATGCCAAGGCGCTTGCGGTGGAGGACGCCGGCGGTCAGCGTCTCGTCGTAGTGACGCTGGACCTGCTCGGCGTCACCGGCGGCATGTCGGATCGCATCGGCGCCGCCGTGGCCCGCCAGCATCGCCTGCCGCGCGAGCGCCTGCTGCTGGCGTCCAGCCACACGCACAGCGGCCCGGTCGTCGACACGCAGTTGATGGTGGCCTACGACGTGACTCCTCAACAGGTGCGCGACGTCGAGGCCTACACGACGGCGCTCGAAGCGCAGATCGTCGACGTGGTGGGTGCGGCACTGCGGGCGCTCGCGCCCGCGACCCTGCACGCAGGCCATACCACCGCGACCTTTGCTGCCAACCGTCGCGTGCAGTACAGCCCGGACGGGCCGGTCGACCATCGCGTGCCCATGCTCCGTGTCGACATCGGGGGCGCGCCGAAGGCCATCCTGTTCAGCTACGCCTGCCACAACACGACGCTGCAGGCGAGCAACGTCGAGTGGCATGGCGACTACGCCGGTGTCGCGCAGGCGGCCATCGAGGCCGCCCACCCCGGGCTCACGGCCCTGTTCATGACCGGCTGCGGCGCCGACGCGAACCCGAAGCCGCGCGGCACCTTCGAGCACGTGGAGCAGCATGGTCAGGCCCTGGCCACGGCGGTGCGCGGCGCCATGGCCTCGCTGACGCCGATCACCGGTCCGACCCGGGCGGCGCTGGACCTGGTGGATCTGCCGTTCGAGGCAGCGCTGACCCCCGACCAGTGGAAGCAGCGCTACGGGCTGACCGAGCCCTATGTCGGGCGCCACACCAGGCTGATGGACGAGATCCGGGCCCGCGACGGCGCCCTGCCGACCTCGCAGAAGATGCCGCTGCAGGTCTGGCGCTTCGGCCGCGACCTGACGCTGGTGGCCCTCGGCGGCGAGGTCGTGGTCGACTACGCCCTGCGCCTGCGCCGCGACCATCCCGACGACAACGTCTGGCCGGTCGGCTACGCCAACGACGTGTTCGGCTATGTGCCCTCGAAGCGCGTGCTCGACGAGGGCGGCTACGAGGGCGGCGGCTCGCTGCTCTACTACGGACGCCCCGGGCCGTTCGACGGCACGGTCGAGGACCGGATCGTCGCGTCCCTGTCCCGCCTGATGAGGATCACCCGATGACGATCAAGCGTTCGCGCCGCCAGTTCCTCAACACCGTCGCCGCCGGCGGCGCGGCGCTGGTGGCCGCGCGCCCGGCGCACGCGGCACCGCGACAGGCCCT
>NZ_JALHPM010000098.1:0-25582 GCF_022842525.1 Luteitalea sp. | reverse complement strand
GGGCCGGGCCGGCAAGCTCGGCGAGCGGACGCTCCTGCTGGCCGCCGCACACGGGTGGGCCGGACGCGGCAGCGAAGGCGTGGCGTTGGTGGCGGACGCCCTCGCCGGGTCGTCGCCCGAGCCGCTGGGCTGGAGCCTTCCCGTTGACCCGATGTTCGCGCCGCTCCGCGCCGCTGACGGCTACCACGGCGTAGCCGCCATGCTGGCCTCGCGCGCCTCGTAGCCGCGGGCCGTCGGCCTCCTCACGGTTTCTCACCTGACGGCGCACGACTCGGGCGCGACCGGCCGCTAACGTCGCGGCAGGAGGATCGCCATGGTCCGCACCGTGTGCCCGCATCTGCTCGTCGTCGTCGCCCTGTTCTGCCCCACGCTCGCCGCGCAGGCGTGGTCCCAGTCCCTACCGGCCCCGGCGCCGCCGGCCCTCTCCTCGCCGTCGCAGGTCATCTCGAGCAACGCGTTCGGGCTGGTCATCGACCTCGTCAACGGCGAGTACGAGCGGCGCGTCGACCGTGCGGTCACCGTCGGCGTCGGCGCCTCGCGAGGTCACGCGAGTGCCCAAACGGGACGCGCCTATCTGAACGGCGACGTCTTCGTGCGCTACTACCCCGGCGGCCGGGTGTTCGAGGGCCGGTCGTTCGGCCTCAAGGCCGGGATGACGCATCTACCCTGGCGTGGCCGCACCTGTCTTGGCATCGGTGTCGACGCCAACCAGACCTGGATGCTCAACCGGCGTTTCGCGTTCAGCACCGGCTTCGGTCTCAAGCGCCTGATCGGCATCGGCGAGACGGACGGGCCGACGTTCATCCCGACGCTGCGCATCAACGTCGGCGTCGGCTTCTAGCGGTGCAAACCCGTTGCTCTCCACCCCATCCAGGCGCCGGCGACGGCAGCGAGTACCAGCACGACCACGATGCCAGACGTGCCCACCGTGACGGACTGGTCCTGGCGATTCAACCCTTCCCGCCGAGCCGCGTTGATGACCAACTCGATGCCCTTGCCCACCAGATATGCTGGGATCATCGCCACCAGTCCGAACAGTGGGCCGAAGATGACAGCCACCGCCGCCTGCGGGTCACGGCTCCACAGCAGTATGGTGACAGTGAACACGAGGATGCCGACCAAGGTGGCGACCGCCACCAGGGATGGCAGCCGCCGTCGTGCCGAGCTCGCGCCGTCGTCACTCCGCACGCAGCACAACCATCGGGTCGACGCGTGTGGCGCGTCTTGCGGGAAACCAGCTGGCTGCCAGTGCAGCGCCGACAGGCAGCAGCGAAGCGGTCAGCAGGCTGGCCGGGTCTACCGCGCTCGTGTCGTACAACAGACCACGCAGCGTCCGGGTGGCGACAGATGCGAGCAGGAGGCCCACCAACACGCCCCCGAATGCCAGCACGAGCGCTTCTTGCAGCACGAGGGCCCTGACGTTGCGAGCGGTCCCGCCAAGAGCCATGCGCACGCCGATCTCCCTCCCACGCTGACGCACGGACGCCGACATCGCCGACGCGACAGCGGCCTGTCGATGATAGACGCACAGCGCGGCCAGCGGGCGCCAGCATCAAGGCGGTCGGTCGTGCACCTGTCGACGTCCACACCGGCGAGTGCAGGCGCGTGGCGGACAACGGTCCGCTGCCCATCGAGTATGGTGGTGAGCCATGGACGACGAGCAGGAACCCACGCTCCAATCGGGGGAGCAGATCGACGACGAGGACAACGCGCCGGTTCGAGTGGAGGCAGACCAGCTGGAGCCGGGCACCCTCCGAGCGGTGATCGAGTCCTTCGTGTTGCGCGAAGGCACCGACTACGGTCTGCATGAGACGTCGCTCGAGGACAAGGTGGCGCAGGTGCTGCGACAGGTGCAGCGCGGCGACGCCCACATCACGTTCGATCCAGGCACCGCATCGGTCACCCTCGTGGTGACGACGGCGAGGGACGGGTCGCGCCGGCCCTCGACCGAGTGACCAGGGATCAGACGGAGACATGGCGCCGAGCGGCCGGGAGGCTGGCGCCAACCGTACGAGCCACGTGAGCGTCGCGGGGCCGAAGGTGAGAGTGGTACGCCTTGCCTGCCTTCGCTCTTCGAGCTTTGTCTAGGCAAGCATGGCTCGACCCTGCGACCCCCGGCTTAGAAGTGTTCGGGAGCGAGGCCACCCGAGGCCGCGGCAGGCCGCTGCGGCCTCACCACACTGAGGCCAATGCCCGCAGCAGGGCGCCGAAAGGCGCAAGAGGCAGCCGCGGATTGTCCGTCAATGGTCAGTCGAACTGAGGCGCCGCGCTGGCAGTTCGAAGCCGTGCGCGCAAGGCGACCAACCGCGGCAACAAGGACGGAACTTCCTCGGCCACGACGCTCCACACGATGTCGTCGTCGATGCCGAAGTAGGCGTGCGCCAGCACGTCACGCAGCCCGCTCATTCGTCGCCACGGGATCTCCGCATCGAGACCGCGCACGTCGACGGGCACGTTCTTGGCGGCTTCACCGAGCACCTCGAGGTTTTGCGTCTAGTCGGCCGGCGACGCCCGCGGCGTCGCCTCGAACGCGCCAATGCGCGTGTTCCAAGGAGACATCCGCTGTGCCAAGGCCAGGGACATCCGCCTGGGGACGACGGCTGGGTGACGCGGGCTTGACGGCTGCGGAGATTTCCGGGCGTTGGGGGGAATCCCTCGGCACACGTCGCCGTGGCCGCGTGGGGACCTGGCCCTCGATGCTGCCAATCATCGTGGCATGCCCCTTGCTGCGGTTCTGGAGGGTGAGGATCCGGTACGTCGAAGAGCAGTGACGGCCACGGCGGCCATGGTCCTCGAGCGTGCTCGTAACCCGGGCCGACCTGGACGATCCGGTAGTCGGAAGGAAGGACGACATGCGCACCTCACCGCCGCGCCGAGAAGCGTTCGCCGGGGTGGCTTTGCTGAAATCGGCACGCCAGCCGCGATACCGATCCCTCGTCGCTGGGAGGCCCGGCTACGTGGCGGCCATCGTCCTCGCATCCACCACGTTCTGGCCCGGGCAGGTGTCGTCGCAAACCGTCGCCGGTCCACCGACTCCTTCCCGTGTCGAAGCCTGGGGCGCCTTCGCACTGGTGCAGTCGACCGGCACCGGAACGCTGGAATCGAACTACGCGCCCGAGGTCACATCCGCGCCCGACGCGCGTGGCCACCTGGGCCAGACGCTGACCTTGCGTCCAGCCACCGGCCGCGGTGCCGAGTTCGGCAGCAACCTCTACCTGTCGCGTCACGTGGGGATCCAGGTGTTCGCGTCGCGGACGTCCGTCGACCTTGCCGGCAGCAACACGCCCTATGAAGTGACGCTGGAGTACACCTCGCGCCCGCCGCCCACCAACCAGCCCGTCCCGGTGCAGATCGCCTGGATCGTGGACTGGCCCGATACGGCTGGTCGGCTGCGGCAGTGGTCGGTCGGCGCAGGGCCCGCGGTGCGGTGGCAGGGCCGGCGCACGGTGCTCGTGCTGAGCGGCGGCCTCGCCTGGACGCGACTGAGCGGCGACGCCGGTCCGCTCGGCTACACGACGTTCGCGCTGGGCGGACACTCGACGCTGTTCGCGCAGGACGTCCGCGTGCGCGCGGCCCTCGCGCCCTCGACCACGCTGGCTGGATTCGCCGCCGCGGCACTGGATGTCGGCATCGGCCGGCACGCCGCGATCACCGTGGGCCTCCGCACGCTCGTCGCCCCCGAGATGCACGCTGGATCGACCATCTCCGCCGTCATCGACGGCACCGGCGGCGTCACCCCGACCGCCGTGGCCGATATCGACCGACACATGGCGCCCCCACCGGCGCGCCTGCCGCTGTCGGGGGTCGGGATCCTGTTGGGTGTCAAGGTGCGATAGGGAGTTCATGATGTCGCGTTACGGCTGCGCCGCACTCCTCATCGCCTCAGTGCTGGCGCCGGCCTGTCGCCACTCGTCGCCGGTCGCGCCCAGCGAGCCGGTCACTGCGGCCGTCACCACCGTCCGCTACGAGCGTCTGAAACCGGTCGGCGGCGACGCCAGCGCGCCGGTGGTCGTCACGATCTGGTACGCGCTCGCGCCTGGCGATCCCTACGACCGTACCAGTCCACGCCTCTGCGTGCTGGAGGCGAGCGGGTCGAACACGTTCGTGTGCCGGTCGCCGCGATTCGAGTTCATCCCGGTGGACCGCGACTGGACGGCGTCGGTGTCCGATCCGGCGGTGTCGAGTCTTCCGGTTGCGAGTGACCTGTACCTCAACCTCACTCGCATCCGGGTGATCACCTACTCGAACGGTGCCCAGTCGGGGGTCTTCCGCATCGACGCGCACGGTCACGTGTCGTGAACGACAATGCCCGCGTCCGCAACGGTCGCGGCCGTGAAGGGGCTTGGTCCGTGACCGGCGAGCAAATGGGCGCGGCCTTCCGAAAAGGCCTCCTTCGGTGCCCCATGGCTGGTCACCGGGCTGATGAAGTGCCCCGACATTCAGCGGGTGTGCGACGGGCACCATTGGGTCTACGGCCTGCGCAAGGCGTGGAAGCAACTGCGGCGCGAGGGGATCCAGGCGACACGCCGCACCATCGAGCGGCTGATGCGGGCGATGGGCCAGGCCGGCGCGGTTCGCGGACGCGCGTGGATCACGACCACGCACGCCGGTGACGGCGGCCGGCCCGCGGATCTGGTCGCGCGCCGCTTCGAAGCGACACGGCCGAATCAGCTCTGGGTCTCGGACTTTACCTACGTCGCGACCTGGAGCGGGTTCGTCTACGTGGCGTTCGTCATCGATGTGTTCGCGCGGCGGATCGTCGGCTGGCGCGTGTCGGCGTCGATGCGCACCGACTTCGTACTCGATGCGCTCACCGGGCTCGTGCATCACAGCGATCGCGGGACCCAATACCTCTCCATGCGCTACACCGACCGCTTGGCAGACGCCGACATCGCGCCCTCGGTGGGCAGCCAAGGGGATGCCTACGACCACGCCCTCGCCGAGTCGGTGATTGGGCTCTTCAAGACCGAGGTGATTCGGCGGAAGGGGCCGTGGCGGTCGCTCGAGGCCGTGGAGTTCGCGACGCTTACGTGGGTCGACTGGTTCAATCACCGGCGCTTGCTCGGGCCGATCGGCGACATCCCGTCGGCCGAGTTCGAAGCGCAGTACTATGCCCAGGCCGCTGTGGCCTGATTCAACAAACCGGGTCTCCGACGATCCCGGTGCGCTCCACCGCGGCGTCAGTGCGGATACGGCGCTGTTGCTTGAAGCGCTGACTCACTGGGACGCGGAGATCTGGATGACGCTTCAGGCGAAGTGGGATCGGTGGCATGCCATGCAGGCCCGGGGGCGGCGGCCAAGGGTCCGCGCCCTCCCGCAGTCAGCCTAGCCGCGGCCCGCCCTCGCCATCGGCGCCGCCGCAACCGCGTCGGGCCGAGTAGCACCGCGCGCAATGGCCTGCACAGGAGTCCTCTTCGCGCTACGCTGGGCCGATCCCCGTGAGGAGAGGTTCACATGCGCTCGTTGATTCTGCTCACCCTCCCGATCGCGTTCGCTTGGAACCTTGGTACGTCTGACGGCAGAGCCGGTCCCGGGCCCCGCCGTACCAGTGACGTCTGGGACGGTCGTTCCGGCAGGTGTGCGAGCGCCGGAGCGTGTGCCACCGCCGACGCGGCGCCGCTGGCTGCGGTGAGGGCGGGCGTGCGTGGTGTGGTGTGGTCCCAGGGCACGAGCGTCGTGCACGCGGGTCGCGCTCGGCTTGATATACCTTCACTGGGCCTCAGTGCTCAACGGCACGACTCACGTCCCAAGCGCGCTGCCTACCTGGCGGCTCCTTACACGTTGCGCCTGGCGGCGATGACGCGCTGTGACGCCACCAGTGAAGCACGCATGCTTCACCGGAGGCCAGACGACAGCGATCATGTCGTCTGGCGCGGCCCGCTCGTGAACAACCCGGTGTGGGCCTGGGTTGACCCCGCGCGTGGATGGATGGCCACGATGGGCAACGAGTGCCGCTACGACCTTCAACACGCTGTCGTGATCTACGACCAGGCCGGGCGGGTCGTGCGGGACCTCGCCGTCAGACACGTCCTTACGCTCGACGAAACGAGGCGGATCGGCTTCGAGGAGTTCGTGGAGACGCCGCGGACCCTGGACGAGCACGAGCGCACCGGCAATGACCTGTGGAGAAGTGGTGGGGAGGTCGTCTTCACGCCCGACACCGTCTGGCTGACGCACCCGCAAATCGAACGACGGGTGCTCCTGGCTCGCCGGTGAGAGTCCCAACGCGTCGCTGAGGTCGCGTGCGTTCACCCGTCTCCGCCAGATCGAGCAGCCTCCGATCCACTTGCCCAAAGAGCCGGGGGTCGCAGACCCCAGGAATGCATCGCGAGAATGCAACAACCAGCGGTTGCGTGATGGCCAACGATGCATTTCAGGGACTGGCCAAGCAGGACCACCGGCCTCGACTGACCCTCCTTCGCCTCTTCGAGGCTTCGGCGGGCAAGCACTCGTGACTGCAGCGCACGGTGCCGCACTGGTTACCTGCTCGGAGTGAAAGCGTCCGGCCCGCCTTCGCGCCTGCGGCGCTTCGGCACCCGGCAGGGCTCGACGCGAATGCCGAGCCCGAAGGGCGGAGGCATCGCGCTGAGGTCTGGCGTGGCGTGACCAAGTCGCCACGGCGACTTGGTACGCCCGGCAGGGCTCGACCACTCGGCGTATCGGTGGCAAGACTCAGCGGGCGTTCGCCGAGCGGAGCGAGTGGTACGCCCGGCAGGGATTGAACCTGCGACCCCCGGCTTAGAAGTTTTCGGGGGCGAGGCTACTGGAGGCCGCAGCAGCCTGCTGCGGCCTCACCCCTTGAACGCCGATTCACTGCTGCAGGCCACCCGAAGCTGCTCGAAACAGCCTCGGATTGTCCGTCGATTGTCAGTCGAGCTCGGCCGCTAGCGGTCCTCCGCTGAGCGACGGCGTCGACTGTTACCACAGTCGGCTGGCCCGGATTCGGATCGCCGTCGGTACCGGGGCCATGAGCTCCGCCAGGTCGTGGCCCTGCACGTTCCCGTGCATGGGGACTGGCGTGAACTCGACGGTCTCGCCAATACCCATGCGGAGGTGGGACCGCCCGCCGGTGCCAGTGGCGAGGCTCGCGTCGCGCGTCATCACATACCTGGAGGCGTCCACAGACACCTCGATCGAGCCGTCGGCTCGCAGGCGCCCGCGGATCGCGCCGCTCACCTTCAGATCAAGTGGCGGAACCGAGGTCGGGAGACCGTCGAGGGGGACACGCGGGAACATCATGCTGATCGCTTCACCTTGCTGCCCGCTCGTGCGCACGTGATGGGTCCGGGTCTCGCCTGTTGGCAGGGTCTGCACCAGCCAGGTGTCATAAGCGATGCCGGCGTCGCGGAACTCGACGGCGCTACCGATCCCGAACTCCGCAGTGAGTGCCATGCTCGGGCACGTGCCGCCGTCCGCCGCCGCATGCACCGCGTCCAGCACCGTACGCCCGCCCTCCGAGACCTTCCACCGGACGTGTCGCTCACGCGAGATCGAGGGTTCGACGCCACTCACGCTGGGGGCTCGACGCCACCGGAGATCGATGGTGGCCGTATCCCCGGCAAACTCCACCAGGCGAGCGGCGACGGTCCACGCCACCGCTGGATGTCGATCCGCGGGAATGCCCTGCCGTGTACCGGGTACGGTCATCCGCACCTCTGCGGTACAGAGGGACGTGGTCGGCGCGTTGCGGTCCCCCGTGAACAGCGTCGCCTCGACCCACTCCTCTTGCGTGAGCCAGATGGAGCCGCCGGCCCCGCCACGTGCAGAGGCGCCCGTGAGTTGCAGCGTCAGCATGGGGTAGATGTCGCTTGCGCGATCGGACTGGCGCGCGGACGCCGACCAGCGGGGCAGGGCAAGCCCGAGGACGACGATTACGGCCAATGCCACAGGGAGACGCGTACGTGAGCGCATGGGGAGACCTCCTAACGGCCAGAGTCCAGTGGCCTGAGCTGCACGATCCGGGACGGTGGAGGCGCCGCCGACCCATCGTCTGCCTGACGCGCATACCACGTGCCACCCGCCAGTCCCAGGCCGACCAACGCGAGGCCCGCGACAGTGCGCAGGAACATCCGCGCCACGGGTGGGCGCGGCACGTGCTGCGGCACGGGTGTGGGTCCGGGTCGGTCCGCGTCCCGCACCGCGGCGCGGAGCCGGACGAAGTCGACGAGCAGCTGGCGGTGTGCTGGCGCCTCGAGGAGACGTGCCAGCTCGTCGGCATCCACGGGCTCGTTGTCGAGCACGGCGGAGAGCACGTTGCGGTCATCGGTCGTCATCGGTCGAACTCCTGCGGCGGCCGACCTGCGGCGAGGTCGGCGGCAGTAAGCGCTCTCGGAGCGCCAGACGCGCGCGGAAGATGCGCGAGCGCACCGAGGCATGGGACAAGTTGCAGGACGCGGCGATTTCGGCGTAGGTGAGCCCGCCGAGTTCCGAGAGCAAGAAGACGTGACGGTCCAGGTCGGGCAGTTGCTGCAGCGCCTGGTCCAAGGCGGCGCGAAGATCCTGGCGTGCTGGTCCCACCGGCTCGTGCCGCTCGTGCAGGGCGACGATCTGTCGCGGGTGGCGGCGAAGATGCTGGACGAGCACGTTGTGCGCAATCGTGAAGAGCCACGCACGCTCGCGTCCCCGGGTTTCGTAGCTGGCCCCTGCGACCCGCACGAACACCTCCTGCACGAGGTCTTCCGCGACGTCGCCGCCGCCGGTCGCGCGCCGAAAGTACCCGCGCAGCGCCCGACCGTACTCAGCGATGAGACCCGCGATCAGGCCATCGGACGCATCGGTACCCGCCATGCCTTCCTATAACGCGCCAGACACTGATTCGTCGCAACTGGCCAGCGTGTTGTTCTCGCCAGCAGCAGGACGATCGAGCCAGCTGCCACTCACCCCAGAACCTGTGGCCATCCAAACTTGCATCGTTCAAGCAGGGCGTTCGCGGACAATGACCGCCCGGCAGCCATCAATGACGCCTGCCTGATGGTGTCGGTCAGTTCAGCGAAGGTTCGACTGCTGGCGCGTCGAATCTTGGCTTCAACGCCAGGTCCGAGCCTCGGGCGCACGGAATCGATCCATAGCGCCCGAAGCTCAGCGATCGAGCCTCCGAACAGTTCCAGTGTGTCGTGAATGTAGAGCACGTCCTTGGCGCGTTCATCAGGGCGCCGCTTGCCACTGATCAACAGCTTCTGGGCGATGTAGCAGACCGGGTTCGCGATCATGACGTCCCTGGTCGCGTCCGGAGAGTCAAGCCTCACGCTCCAGGGCGCGATGAGCAGCACGTCGAGATGACGCAGCTTCTGCGCGGAGACGCCGCTGAGCGACGTGGTCACGTCCCGGGTGCCATCCCTCCGGAACTCGCCTCCTGAGAGCGGTGTGAGGAACTCCGCGTAGAACCCCGCATCAGCGCCGCCCAACCGATAGTGGGTGACAGGCGGGCGGTCGTCGCCCACGAAGTCCTCCGTGAAGCCCCGTGCCAGCAGCCGGTCCCGCAGGGTGCCTTCGTCGACGGGCATGCCATCTGGAAGCGCCACGTCCGTGTCACGCGTCATCAGCGGTCGGTATGGCAGCGTCTGCGCCAGAGGATGGCGCCTGAACAGCCGATGTGCCCAACCGCCGACAATGACGACACGATCAACGTATGGACCCAGTGCATCGACAAGGACGGCAAGGTGCTCGTCGTCGCGGTCGGCGGTCACTGGCGGACCCTTGCGAGTAGAGGCCTGAGCACTTTGCGATAGATCAGGTCGGCTTGTTCCCGGCCGCGGGCCGGGTAGGCACCTGCGTCCAGCCAGACCTGCACGACGTCCGAGGCTGGAACGCCGTCACGGAGCACCGCCCCGCGGAACACAGATTCTCGCGCAGCTGGGACTCTGATGTAGACATCCGGAGACGGGTCGGGTGCGTCTACTGAAAGCCCGAGTCGTTCCAAGACGCCCGACTCGAGCTGCTCGATGTAGACGTGCGGCGGGACGCCATGCACAAATCCGAGACCCAATGCGTCGGCCGCGGCGAAGAGACCAAGGCACAGGCGCGGCGGCTCCGCGGCGGCGCGACGCGACCGCGGAGGTGGCGCGTCAGAGTCGGGGGCCTGAGCACGCAGGGCGTGCTGCAGTTGGCGCTCGGGATTGCCCCTGAGAATCCAGCGCATAGGCACGTCCCGTGCTGGCCGCGGACTTTCGGCCTGCCAGCGCCGGAGCAGTTCTTCGAGCCGAACGAGCCTGAGGATGGAATCCGATTCGTCGAGGAAGCCTTCCAGCCGAAGCTGCCGCACGAACCGAAAGGCGCTCATCACGGAGACGTTGGACGCCGCGGCGAGTTGTGACGCGTTGCGATACTCGCCTCGCGGAGCACGCAGCAGGTCGGAGGGAATCCACCGGGCCAGCAGCACCTTGAGCATCCACTGGTTCAAGTCAGAGAACAGGTGCGAGGCCGCCGCCACGGGGGCGCGAACGTGCCGTCGGCGCTGCGCTGGTCGCCCTTCCGCATTCATCGACGACTCGAGCCCTGGCCCGCGAAACCATTGAAATCCTTCCAGGTCGACCAAGCCCACGGCGGCCTCGGGAGCGTACTCCTGGACGAACCGGTCCAGGTCGCGAACAAGAACCGCGCTGACGCTCTTCGCCCCGACAACGGCAAGCGGAGCCACCGGTTGCACGCTGCGTTCCGCGAACGCTCTTGCCTGCAGAATGGCCTGAGCGAGTAGCGGGAGCAGTCGGTCCCGGCGCCCCTCAGGTGCGCTCTTCACCTCGACGACGTACGAGTGCTCGCCGCGCTGAGCCAGGAGATCGGCACGAAGGCTGCCCACACACGGCTGCCGCTTGATCTTCCAACCTGCTCGTCTAAGAATGCCGGCGACCCGGTCTTCCAGGGCCTCGCTGCGGGATCCGCTCACGTCGTGGGCCATGATGCCTTCCACATGGCCATGATAATTATCTTGGCCACGTTAATTAACACGGCCATGGTAACGCCTCTCGCGATCGCGGTCAAATGGGCACGCCGGGCTGTCAGCCGCGGCACCCGGCAAGAACCTCAGCTGGTACAGGTAAGACAATCGTGACGGACTGAAACTGACGGCCAACGCGAGGGCCGCGTCAGCCGGGCGAGCACCGACCTACTTGCACAAAGAGCCGGAGGTCGCAGACTCAGGAGATGCATCACGAGCATGCAACAACCCCCGGTGGCGTGACGGTGCACGATTCACTTAAAGGGCTCGCCGAGCAGGACCACCGGCCCTGACTGACCCACCTTCGCCTCTTCGAGGCTTCGGCGGGCAAAGCAACGACGATGGGTGGCCCGCCTTCGTTCTTCGAACTTCGGCGCGCAAGCAGGGCTCGACGTGAATGCCGAGCCCGCAGGGCGGAGGCATCGCGCTGAGGTCTGGCGTGGCGTGACCACGTCGCCCAGGGCGACGTGGTACGCCCGGCAGGGCTCGACCACTCGGCGTATCGGTGGCAAGACTCAGCGGGCGTTCGCCGAGCGGAGCGAGTGGTACGCCCGGCAGGGATTGAACCTGCGACCCCCGGCTTAGAAGTTTTCGGGGGCGAGGCCACTCGAGGCCGCAGCAGGCCGCTGCGGCCTCACCAGGCTGAACCCGATCGCCGCTGCAGACCACCCGAAGCCGCCACAGGCAGCCTCGGATTGTCCGTCAATTGTCAGTCGAGCTCAGCCGCGCTACTGGTGTTCACCGGGTTCAAAGTGCACCGAGGTCGGCGCGGCAGCATGTCAACGCCGGTCTTGAGGCAACTCGGAATGTCAGGCCGTCGTGGCCGCGCCCGCGAATCTACCTCGGTGACGGTGCCGCCTCCCGGTTCCCCCTCGTCCGGCGGGTCGCGTCTCCCCCCCAACTGCAGACCAAGGCGAGGCTCGCGCCGAGCCAACCGCTGCCGACGCCCAGGTCGGTCAAAGCGGACTCGGTCAGCAGCACGTTGCCACCGAGGTGCCACAGGATGCTAATCCCGCCGATGGTGCGCATGGACACGAAGGCTACGCACTCGCGGCCCGCCCGCAGCCGCAGCTACCCATGTGGCCGTGGAGTACTCAGCTTCTCGCGGTTGCGATCGCCTCGGCTCGCTGCTAGGGTGCCTCATCCATGCTTGGCTCTGCCCGTGCCTGGCGTCCCACCTCCGCGCTGCTGGCCGTATCACTGGCCACGACGGCGGGGATGCCGTCCGCCCAGGTGTCCTCACCACCGAGCAAAGCCACGCTCGTCATGCTGACGGTCATCGTGTCGCGAGATGGGCGGCCGGTGTCGGACCTCACCGCCGCCGAAGTCGAGGTCCTCGACAACGGCGTCGCGCAAACGATTGAGGCCTTTGGGCACGTCGACACGGTCACCGGTGACTCGCCCGAGCCACCCGGCGACTTTGTCCTCGTGCTTGATGACTTCGGCACGCTACCAGCGGGCACGAGCGGCGCCGTCTCGGTCGGCTTGGCGCTCCTAAATGCTCTGGGACCACCCGATCGACTGTCCGTGGTAAATACCGGCCCATTCGCGCTGATTCAGCAACTCTCCACCGTTCGCGCCACGTCGAGAGCGACCATCCGGCGGTTCCTTGGACAGCGGCACAGCTCGTCATCCAGGTCAGAGGCGTGCCGGCGCAGCGTGGTGAGCTTGGGCGTCATCGAAGACGCGCTCAAGGTCATGGCCCAACAGCCCAGCACCAGACGCGCGATGCTCGTGGTCAGCGACAGCCAGCGCGTGTACTGGGGTGAGGCGAGGGGCCAGAAGTGCTCGCAGGCGCGCAAGGTGTTCGACCGCGTCGTCGCGGCGTCCTCCATCGCTAACGTCGCGATCTACGGCGTTGACCCGGGGACGCAGCACGCGCCAGACCTTCGCGGGGCAGGGATCACGCACACACCGGCGGTCGGTGCGGTGACGAAGGTTCGGCGGCCCTCGGAGACGCCGAGTGGAAGCCTCGTGGTGCTGGCACGGACGACAGGAGGCACGGTCACTAGCGCAGCAGAGGGGGCCACAGACGGTGCTCACCAGTTCGTCGGCGACACACGGCAGTACTACCGCGTAGTGTACCGGCAACCGGAGGTGCCGCGAGGCTCTCGCAACCAGTTCCGGAAGGTGGAAGTGCGGGTTCTACGACCTGATGTCGCGGTGCGCACGCGAGAGCTGTACGTTCCCGATTGACCAAGGTGCAGAGGATACCCAGCCACAGTCAGGGTATAACCGTAAACTTCGTGCTCCGCGTCAGCAGCCTGCCTGAGGCCGCCACTTGCACCCGGAGAACGTATGGGCCCGGGAGAAGGTCGGGAAGCGGAAACGACCCTATCTGCTGGATGCGGCCGTCGGAGCCTGGATTATGGAGCTGAAGCTGAGTCTCACCGATGACTCTCTGCCCACGCAGCAGCTGCACCGTGGCCTGCTCGACCGATGCACCCATCGGGACGACCGAGAACGCGAACGCGACCTCGTCGGCCTGGCCCCGGGCAATGACGTGCGCGAGGTTGGGATAGAGAAGGACGCCGTTATGGAGCAGCGGGCTGTCAGCCTGCGCGGGCGCGACAATGCCGCGCTGCGCCTTCTCGACGACGAAGACACTGCCCACGCGCGGCAGACCGGGCGCCTGGCGAGGCACGTCGAGACTTCCTACGCGCACGCTCATGCGATCGCCCTGCACGTCATGCACGACGGCCTCCACCTCGTAGGTGCCTGGCGGCAACGAGACCTGGCGATAGAACAGCAACGCCTGCGACCGGGACGTCTCTAGCTCGTGGGCTGGCCCCTCCAGCACGTAATGATCGCTGCCCTTGGCGAGCACTTGTCCGTTGACGTCACGAATCCGCACCAGGAACACCGCCTCGGCTCGATACCGTTCCGGTGACGCCACGAACTTTAGGTGCCGAGCATCTGCGCGTACGATCAGTGGAACCTGCGAGCTCTCGGGGTCGGCGGTCGGGAACACCAGCCGCTCGAACTGTACCGGAAAGGAGTTGGGCAGCGCTGTCCCTTCGAGAGTCGAAACGGCGGGTGCCTCCCACGCGTGGGTGACCAAGCCGCGCGTCGGCGCGATGGCGTAGTACCCGTGACGAGCGGACACGGTCACCCCTGAGCGAGCGACAGCGATGCGGATTCGGCGGTATTTACGGTCGTAGGTCGCATTGCTCGACACGTAGGTGAGCACATAGTGGTTGGCAAAGTCCTCGGTTACGCGCGTGAAGATCCGCGCGACGTCATTGGTGTTCTGGAGGTATGCACCGCCAGTATCGCGCGCCAGACGGCCGAGCGTTGTCGCCGGCGTGGACAGCAGCACCGTCTCGAAGCGCTCCATGCGCCTCAGCATCGCGCCGCCTGATCCGGTGTCATTCAACAAGCCTGCGCTTCCGGCCGTCGGCGATGCGATCCGAAGCCCAGCGGCGTCGACCGCGTAGATGACGACATTGGCGCGATTGGCGGCGGCGATGACGTCCTGCAGCCGACCGCGCAATGATGGCCCCTGGTCGAGTCCCTCCGACAGCAAGACCAGACTCTTTCGCCCAGGCGCCCCGGCGAGAGCGCTGATGACGGCCAGCAGCGCATCCTGTGTAATGCCGCTACGCAGGTCACGCTCGACCATGTCGAAGCCGAGCATCATCCGCAACTGCATCGCCTCCAGCTCACGCATGCTGCCGGGCGCCGTTGGCGCGTCGGTTGATGGCGGGCCGGCACCGTCATTGGTGCCGCTCCCAATGGCAAGGGTGTCTGGAGTCGAAGCCGCCACCTCTCGGACCGAGGACGCGCGGCTGAATCCGAGCGCGTCCACGCCACGGCGGATGCTGGCATAGTCACGCGTGAAGTGCTGCACCGTGTTGATCCCTTCGCGCGTGATGGCGAAGATGCCGACCGCGCCGGGGGCGGCAGGACCGTGGCCAATGAACTGCCGCACGGCCCGATGCGCCAACAATCGCCCCTCGGGGGACAGCCGATCGAAGACCACGGCGACCACGCCCGCGTCGCCGGTCGAGGCATCGACGCGCAGCGCGTGCGCGGGCGGGCTCGCCTGGTCGATCTCATCGGCGGAGAGCACTCGCACCACTTGCGTCTGCTTCGCCGTGAAAGACGTGATCACCTGCGGCACGCCATCCTCAGTGACGTCGAAGTCGGCGGCGGTCAGCCCCTGCACAGGGCTGCGCTCGTCACTCCGGACGACAACATCGACGACAACGGCATCGGTACGCAGCCGGAAGGTCGGCTCTGCTTCGGGCTGTGGGGCGGGCTGCTGCGCGTGCGCAACCAGGGCAGTCATCGACCACAGAACCGCAGCCAGCGCGCGGCGGATCTCGAAGTTCGCCCTCGCCGACGGCGCGAGCACGTCAGGGCAGGTCGCGCAGCCTCGTTGCGGCTGGCTGGGTCGCGCCGAAGTGCTTGAGCAACGAAATGGCCAAGGCATTGTCGGACACCTCTTCCCTGCCCGCGCTGGAACATCTTGCTCACGGCGCGGACGCGGTCATGATCGACGACGGGCACGGAATGCTCGATCTGCAGCAATCCCACGCCTGTCGAGCGCCGAGCGTAGAAGTCGCTAGAGCACGGAAGTAGGACGTCCCCCCACCTAGCGAGACGACATATCCCTCCGAGTGGCACCCAGAGGGAGGCCGTCGATGCTCGGGCAGGAGGGCTTTATGATAATCCGGCCACTGATGCGACGAGGCGTCTAGCTGTGCGACATCGCGCGGCACTTGGGCGCGCATCCGAAGAGTGTGAGCCCGCGCCGGCGCGCGGCGGGGTGCCGCCGCGGCGCGGGCTTCCACACGGGAGCTGTCTGGACTAGCCGCTACGATGGCCCGCCAGGCGACCTTCCGATGGACGACCGTGAGAGGGCCGGCACCTCGTGGGAGCACCGCCACGCCGCGCTGTTCGCACCCGCGCGTCCGCAGCAACCAGGTTGCTCACGCACCAAGACCTGTAAGTGAATTCTGACGACTGACAATTGACGGACAACGCGAGGCCCGCGTTAGCCGACCGAGCTGCGACCTACTGTCCCAAAGAGCCGGGGGTCGCAGAGGCTCGAAATGCATAGCGACAATGCAATAACAGGTGGTTGCGTGATGGCCGGCGCTGCATTTGGAGCTTGGCCGATAAGGACCATCGGGCCAGACTGACAAACGACTGACAACGCGAAGTGGCCTCCAGCGGGCTCCAGTTGCCTCAGCAAGGAAAGCGAGCGCAGCCCGCAATTCTGGTCACGATTCGTAAGTTGTTGTGCGGTCACGACTTAGCTTGGTACGCCCGGCAGGGCTCGAACCTGCGACCCCCGGCTTAGAAGTTTTCGGGGGCGAGGCCACCCGAGGGCGCAGGAGCCCGCTGCGGCCACCGCTCTGAAAGCCTGACTACTGCTGCAGGCCGCTCGACGCCGCTCAAGGCAGCCTCGGATTGTCCGTCAATTGTCAGTCCAGCTCAGCATGCAGACGGCGGCTGCGGCGTACCGGTCCGTGTACCGCACCAGACGGCGGCACGCCACCTACGTCTCCTACAGCACGGCCTGGAGGTCCACGATTCGCGCGAAGCTCGTCGGGCCGCCGAAGCCACCTGGACGCTGACGTCGCTCCATCGCCGCGCCTCGCGTGCTCGCGGCGAGGTGCTCGGGCCGTCCGGCGCGGTCTCGTGTCAAAGACTCAAGATTCTAAGCGACGCGTAGCCGCGTCGGCGTCAGACTCTCGAACACGTTCACCCCCTGTCCCATCGCGTTGGGTCACATGGGCGAAGCAGACGACTTGGCGCTGCTTCGCACTTGCGAACGCCTACAGAGGCCTACGGGCACACGGCGGCCACCAGGCTCGAGTCCGGCGATCACATCGACGGTGCCCGTCACTGAACGAGGTGCTGAACTTTGGATCGCCGCCGCGCGGTTCAGCGCTCGAACGACAGCACTGCGAGGCATTCACGCCGCAGGTCGTCCAGCGATGACTTGAACCACCACACGCACGCGCATGGCAGAAGGAGGGATATCCCCACCCGTACCATGACCAATGCCATGAAGAACGTGCGATAAGGGCTCTCCGACAGGTTGTCGAACAGGTGACTCACGCCGACGACGTGGAACGTGAAGAGCAGGCCGAGGTAAATGAGCAGGCTTCCCAGCGACACGCGATGCACTCCGCGCGGCGCCGCGGCACGGCTGTCGCCGTCGATGAGCCACAGAACCTGCTGATGCCGCTTTCGCTGCAACTCTCGTTGCATGGACGTGACGAAGGCAAACGGGAGAACCAGGAACGCCGGTCCCACGAGGTGTGCATAGAACGCGCTCTTCAGGTACCCCAGGTGAGCCGGGTAGGTCTTGAAGGCGGCTTCAACGGTCGGGGCCACTGGCATTACGGCGACGACAATGGCCACGACGCCCGCCGCACCGCCAACCAGGCATGCAAGGCCGCGCACCAATCCGTAGCCGCCGGTTCTCGCGGCGGCAGTCAGCTGCCACAGTGCGAGGAGTGTGACCGTGAGCATTGCCGCGAACACGGGCGGCGCACACAGTAGAGCCAGGCGGCCATAGCGGTCCCACTGATAGGCCAACTCCACCAGTACGGGAATCGCGAACATCGCGGCGTACAGAACGGCCCCCAAGGCGGCGTGAGCCGAGTGGCCAGCCATCGGGCGCCGCAGCGCAGCCGACAGCCCCATCAGTCCCGCCACCTCCGCAGGCTCGATTGTGGTGAGCACCCGCCTGTCGGCGTAAAGCACCTGAACTGCCGGTCTCAGTGCCGTTACCTCGTGCCAGCAGGCCACGCAAGTCAGGAGGTGAGTCTCGAACGCGCTGACTCGAGGCTCGTCGAGGTGGCCGAAGGAATACGCGACGCGCAGGTCGCCCAGTGCGGGGTCGAGGCAGCGATGATGGTGCTGGATGTCAGCCATCGAGGGCGGAGCACGAAGAGGCTTCGTACGTTAGTCGTCGGATTGCCCTGCGGATCCTAGGGCGTAGGGCCGGATTGATCGAGGTAGGCCTGTCGGAACGCCTTCTTCGCGGCGGTCACGATTGCTTCCACGGTCTTGTGATGCCGCCGGAGCATGCGCGCGATGTCCTTGGCCGAGTGGCCCTCGTGTACGTTCAGCAGCAGCACAACGCGGTACTCGGGGCTCAGTCGGGCCAATGCGTCCTGCACGCGCAGCACCGTGGCCGCATCGACCTCGCTCGTCAACGCGTCCGACCTCGGTCGACCGGCGTCGTCCAGCATGTCGAGGGGCACGCAGTCGTGTGGCCGCCGGGCATTCGACCGACGTCGGTCGGCTGCCCGGCGTTTGAAGATTGCATGCACCCACGAGAAGAGGTGGCTCCGACCTTCAAACCGCCCGTCTCGCAGTTGCGCCGTCGCCGCAGCCAATGTGTCCTGCGCAATCTCCTCGGCATCCGCCTGATCGAATCCACGCAGACGTGCGAGACCGATCAGGCGTGGCGTCAACTCGCGCACCAGCATCTCCTGTGCCCAGGGGTCGCCGGCACGCAGGCCGGCCAGGAGTTCTGGCGTAGCGAGGATGTTCGACATGAAGGACCTGCCAGCATGGCAATAGGAAATGCCACGAGCGCAAACGACTAACACGATAGACCAAAGCGAGTGTGGACGTTGCGCGGCATTCATCGTGGCGGTGTGGAACCTGTCTTCCCAGCCGCCGACGGACGATGTGCCGTGTGATGCCACCAAGACAAAGAACGTCAGGTGTGACGGAGGTGATGGTGTCGGAAGCACAGAAGGTCTGGCGACGCGCCGGGTGCGTGCGTCGGCTTGGCTCGATCGCGGCGGCATTGCTTGTCGCGGTTGGCGTCACCCTGTTTGCTCGGCCCACCATGTCCGAGCCACAGGCGGCCAGGCAGGCCCGGCCCGCGGGTATGACCAATGCTGATGTCATCAAGTTGGCAGGTGCTGCCTTCAGTGACAGTCTGATCATTGCCCGTATCGACTCCGCGCCGACGAAGCGCTTCGACTTGACGGCGGATGGCCTCGTGCAACTCAAACAGGGGGGCGTCAGCGAGCGGGTGATCTCGGTGATGCTCGGCGGAGTCGATCCCGGAGCAGTCGCGGCGCCCCTTCCTCGAAGCGCCGCGCAGGCTGGCAGGGCCGATTCGTCTGTTGTTGAACCACCGGCGACGTCGCCGCCGGTGGACCAAGCTGTCGAAGAGGCTGGTATCTACTCCCTGGCAGGTCATCAGCGTGCTCTGCTGGAGCCAACGGTGTTCTCGGGTGGCAAGACTGGCGGCGTCTTCATGTCAGGTGTGACGATGGGGATCAAGAAGATGAAGTGGAAGGCCGTCGTGCGTTCACCGCGTGCGACGCGTCGGTTGACGACCGCACACAACCAGGAGTTTCTCTTCGTCTTCGAACGACTCGGTTCTGGCCTGAGCAACGCCGGAGCCATGCTGGGCGCCTCCAGCCCGAATGAGTTCGTCCTCGCGCGCATGGACCCGACGGAGACAGAGCGCCAGCTCGTAGTCGGCGAGATGGGCGCGTTCGGCGGCAGCGCCGGAACTCGCTCTCAAGACACGGTCGAATTGACGATTGAGCGGCTATCCCCGGGACGCTACCGTGTCGTGCCACGGCAACCTCTCCCGCGCGGTGAGTATTGCTTCTTCTACGCTGCCGGCATGTCGGGGTTCATGGCATCCGGATCTGGCAAAGTCTTCGACTTCGGCGTGGATGAACAGTGACGTCGATTCGCGCAGTGACGGCGGCCGTCGTCGGAATCGTGCTGAGTCATGCGCTGTGCCTCTCCATTGCGCCAGTCGAAGCGCAAACAGTTGTGCCAGAGGCGGGACTTCAGGGCTGGCCGATGGCGGGAAACAATCCGTGGAGGACGGCGGCGACACCTGTGTCTGGTCCGAGTTCCCTGCCGACATTTGTGTCAATGGCAGCCACGCAAGGCCTTCGCGTGCGCCGGGAGGATCCGCAGGGGCGTGTATACCTCACTTCGGAGCAGCTTGGGATCCTGTCAGTGCATGGGCCTGCGGGCACCTTGCTGTGGGTCAAGAACATTCCTGAAGTATCTGACGTCGCGATAGACGCGTCGCGCCAACGCGTTTACGCGTCTACCAACTCCGGGGCTCTCTGGGCCTTCAACGCCGCCGATGGAGGCGCCGTCTGGGCGCAGCCCGTCAACCTGGGGTCGAGCGGCTATCGCCACGACCTCAGCGTTCTGTCGGATGGGACCGTGCTCGTTGCCCTGCATGGAACCTACGTTGGTACGGGTGGTCGTGCCGCAGTGGCTGCCACGGGCGAAGTCCGATGGAGCAGTGAACAACAGCAGTCGCGCATCGTCGTCGATCGATCCGAGCAGGTGATGTACATGATGCGATCGAAGTGGTCTGGCGGCTCGCTGATCGGCGACGTCGTGCGAATCCGCGTGGCGGATGGAGCCGACCTGGGCGGGACGCCGTGCGATCCACGAGGAGAGATCTTTTCCTCCTACCATGACGTCGTCTATACGAGCGAGTACGACGGCGGGTTGATGCGCCTGCGCGACGGATTGCAATCGTGTGACGTGATCCCGACCGAGAAGCCGGTTCTCAACGCCTCTATCGCCGGGAGCGGCCAGATCGTGTTGGAACTGAATGACAAGACGCAGAGCCTGGCCGCCGACGGCAGTCCCCTGTGGGTGTTCAATGCCCGTCTCGGCGGTCCCATCCTTGCCGCTTCTGAAAGGCTCTACGGTGTCGTGGCCGGGACGGGGGCCCTGGTTGCCCTGAACCTCGCCAACGGCGCAGAGCTGTGGCGACACACATTCGCGAAGCCGATCACCGGCCACCTTCTCACGCACGACGGGGCGTTGCTGGTGAGCACTGAAGACGGCGTCTTTCGGGGCGAGACAGCGAGCCCACCACCGAGCGCGGTCGTACTCACGTTCGATGACCTCCAGACTGGCGAGGCCGTCGGGAACTTTTACAACGGCGGTTTCGGCGGAATCGGCACGGGCCCTGGCCCGTCGTGGGGCATCACCTTCGTCGGTGACGAGGGCGGAAACCCGCGGGCAGTCGGGACGTTCGCAGGTGTTGCGCCGCTCGGCAAGAACGCGCTCCAGTACAGTACGGGATTCACGATCAACCTGCGGGACGGCTTCGAGCATGGCCTGGCGTTCTCGGCAATCGGGGGCCTCGTCGGCTTCGGCGTGCAGGTTTACGATGGTGTCGACGCCAGCGGGAACCTCCTGGGCGCCGTGTCAGTGCCGGCGTCCGCCGGCACGGCCCAGTACCTTCCGTACCGCCTTCCCTTCATCGGACGCGCTCGATCCATTCGGTTCAACGACGGCGTTGGCTACGCGGCGCTCGACCACCTCGAACTTGGTGTCGCCGCTCCTCAGGTGCCCTCCATTACGGCTCTCACGCCGCCCGTTCCTCCGGTGGTCCTCGCAGATACCCAGCTGAGCGTGACTGGAAGCGGCTTCATCACCGGCCTCAGCGTCCTGGTGGACCTTCCTGGAGGGGGCGGCGCTACTCTCGTGGGAACCCAGATCTCTGCAACAACCTCAAATAGTTTGACGATGCTGGCCACATTGGCGGATGCGGGGCCGTACACGATTCGCGTTCGGAACCCTGACGGGGGCACGTCCGAGCCCTTCACATTCGTTGCGTCGTCCGGTGTCCGCCCTGTGTCGGCAGGCATCTCGCCAGAAGTCGGCGCCCAAGTGACCACGCAGTTTGTCGTGTCAGGGACTGGGTTTACTCCTAACGGCAAGATCCGACGGTTCGTCAGGCAGGTCGGAGCGGCGCACTGGTCGGAGATCGGCCCGGTTGTGGGCGATGGAGCCGGGCGAACGATTTGGGCATATCGACCAGACTGCGGGCACACTCCCGGGCCGAGCATGCTGGTGATGGTGGACGAGGAGTCACAGACGTCCTCGTCCAGTCTCGCGTTCACCGTGTCCCCGGCAGCCGCGTGTGAGTCACTCAAGATCACATCGATCTCGCCTACCAGTGCTGTTCGTGGTCAAGCCACGACCTTCACACTTCAAGGGATCGGCTTTGGCGCGGACCTTCGTGCGGAGTTGGTGAGCAAGAGCGGTGCGTTCCCCATACTCGGGCTCGAGGTACTTGGCACGGGTGAACTCCGATTGCACACCTACATCGGCGGTGGTGGAACCGAGGACATGCGCATCCGCGTCATGCGCTCAGGCGGCGTTAGCGACAGCCGGTGGGTGCGAGCACAGGCCGGCGGGAGTTCTGGAAGCATCACCCTCGCAGCGGCGCGGTCATCTGTAGCACCGGGACAGTCCATCACGTTAACCGCAAGAATGGCTTACGGAAACGGCGATCCGATACCCAACGCGCTCGTTCGGTTCCGCTCGTCTGAGGGGAACGTGCTCATCGCAGCTGCGATGACAGGTTCGGACGGTGTGGCGACGTCGAGCTATCGCAGTGGAGTGCCGCTCGCGACCGATGTGCTAGCGTGGCACGGCGACCTGGAGTCGGTTCCGCTGCGGCTGGCGTGGGTGACGCCCGACGGTGTCACAGACGGCCATCTCGATCCGTTGGGGGAACCACACGTGGGCTTCCTCAGCGAGGTTGAAGTGCCAGTCGTGTTTGTGCACGGGATCACGTCGGATGCCTGCACGTGGGTCGAGACCATGAGTGCCCTGGCGAGTCCCAACCGGCCGGTGGATGTATACGGTGGCGACGCTGGATTGAACCGACCCGTCCCATGTGACGGCGTAGGGGCCGGTGGTCTCATACCTTGGGCGCTGAGGAGCGGGTCCACCTATGCGTTCTACACCGTCACGTTTACGGACAACAAGATTGGGTCTGGTCTGAAGGCGTGGGGAACCGAGTTGGGCGAGCAGTTGCGACGAATCGCCGCCGCCCGCGGTGGCGGTGTGCAACGACTGATATTGGTAGGCCACAGCGCCGGCGGGTTGGCGGCCAGGTCGTACCTGCAATCGACGCAATACACCGCCGACCGTATGGCTGGCGCCCTGGAGGTCGTCGGGCTCGTCACCTACGGCACCCCACACCAAGGGACGCCTATCGCGCAGAAGATATGTGAGTTGCTCGAGGAAGTGCCGTGCGCCCTCAGCCAGGGGGCGGAGGACATGAAGCCCGGGTCTACGTTCCTTAACCAGTTGAACCTGGCGTCCTTCCTGCCTCGCGGTCTCGCCTACGTCAGCCTCGTCGGAAGCACGGACCGATGCGGGTGGGATCATTGGGGTGACTTGGTGGAGTGGGCCGATGCGGTCCTGGACGATCCGAACGACTGCATCGTGCCTTTCGACAGCCAGGACATGTCACGCGTGCCCGCAGCAGTCACTGTAAAGGGCGTAGTGCGAGTACAGGAGTATTCCCACATCGAGGAGACCAAGGACGTCAATGGACTTCTGGCGGCTCTGCACACCGTTGGAGTCAAAGGCAATGGGCTTGTCCTCGTCTCCGTGCGGTCACCTGTGGACGTCGTAGTCACCGATCCCGCGGGACGCTCAGTAGGGAAGACGGGCGGCACAATCCCGTGGGCCACCTACGACGAATACGTCGGCGAGGACGGTGAGCGTCATGACGAGGTGATCATTCCATTGGGCCTCCCAGGCGAGTACAAGGTCGAAGTCGTACCGCACATCGATGCGGTGCCAGGGCAGACGTACTCCATAACGTCGCAGGTCGGTGGTGTCCAGAGGGAGTTAGCGAGGAGCGTTCCAGTCGAGACGGCTCCGTCTTCTGGCTACACTTTCAGCAACTCCGTGAAGGGCTATCTCGCCGAAGGTGCAACGTCCGCCTTCTTCGATACCCGCTTGGCGCTGCTGAATCCCACCAACGCTGCGACCGATGCGAAGGTGACGTTCCTGCCAGGCGCCGGCAGCCCGATCGTGCACACGGTGCGGGTGCCGGCGCGGACTCGCGCGACGGTGTGGCCCAAGGCGATCGACGGACTGGCATCGGCGGAGTTCTCGACCGTGGTCGAGTCCGAGCAGCCGCTCGTCGTGGATCGAACGATGACGTGGGACACGTCCGGATACGGCGCGCACGCCGAAACCGCGGTGGCAGCACCTGCCACGGTCTGGTACCTGGCGGAAGGTGCCACCCACAGCGGGTTCAACCTGTTCTACCTGCTGCAGAATCCTGCCACGACGGCCACGAGTGTCCGCGTGCGTTACTTGCGTGGCGTCGGAACGCCACTCGAGAAGACGTATATCCTGCCGCCCACGTCAAGAACGAACATCTGGGTGAACGTCGAGGAGTTCCCGGGTGCCGGCCGGGCACTCGAGAGCGCGGATCTGAGCGCCGTGATCGAATCACTCGATTCCACGCCCATCATCGTCGAGCGTGCGATGTACCTCTCCAGTCAGAACCGGACGTTCAACGCTGGACATGCCAGCATGGCCGTGAACGCGCCTGCGACGCAGTGGTTTCTGGCCGAGGGCGCCACCGGTGCCTTCTTCGATCTGTTCGTGCTCATCGCGAACCCCACGTCCAGCGATGCGAACGTGACGGTGACGTATCTGCTCGGCGACGGCACGACCTACACGAGACCGCTCGTGGCTCCGGCCAACTCGCGTTCCACCATATGGGTGGACATGGAGGAGATTCCGGGAGTGCCTGGGAGACCACTCGCCGATGTGGCTGTCTCCACGACCGTGATCGCGACGAACGGGGTCCCGATTGTCGTAGAGCGGGCAATGTGGTGGCCGGGCGGCGGAACGTGGCATGAGGCCCACAACTCGGCTGGGAGCACCGAGACAGGCACAGAATGGGCACTGGCCGAAGGGGAAGTGGGTGGGACGGGTGCGACCGAGACCTACATTCTCATCGCCAATACGTCCGCGTTTGCTGGTATCGCGACAGTGACGCTGTTGTTCGAGGACGGTACCTCGGCCAATCGAGAATACGCGCTGCCGCCGCGCTCGCGGACGAACGTGCCGGTGAAGCAGGACTTCGAAAGCGCGGCCGGGCGGCGGTTCGGGGCCATCGTCACCTCTACCGGCACCATTCCCGCGCAGGTCGTGGTCGAGCGGGCGATGTACAGCAATGCCGATGGGGTGCAGTGGGCAGCAGGCACCAACGCCTTGGCAACGCGTTTACGTTGATTCATGGTGGACTAGTCATGTGAACCGCTCCGGGATTGCTGGAGAGCTGTTGGTGTGAGTCAGGCCACCGAGGCCTGACCGGCATAGTACTGCGCTTCATACTCCGCGGGCGGCACGTACCCCAGCGGCCCCAGCAGACGCTGACTGTTGAACCAGTGGACCCACGCCAAGGTGGCAAACTCCACGGCCTCGAGCGTGCGCCACGGTCCGCGTGGCTGGATCACCTCCGTCTTGAAGAGCCCGATGACGGACTCGGCGAGGGCGTTGTCGTACGAGTCCCCGCGACTGCCCACCGAGGGCGCGATCGCCGCGTCGGCGAGGCGATCGGTGTACCGCATCGACACGTACTGGACGCCGCGATCACTGTGATGCACCAGGCCCGCGAGCCCGTCGTCCATGCGTTCGTGGATCGCCTGCTCAAGCGCGTCGAGCACGAAGTCGGTGCGCAGCGAGGCCGACACGCGCCACCCCACGATGCGCCGCGCGAAGACATCGATCACGAAGGCCACATAGACGAATCCGCGCCACGTCGCGACGTAGGTGAAGTCGGCGACCCACAGCTCGTTGGGGCGCGTCGCCGTGAACCGCCGCTCGACCAGGTCGGCCGGGCGGGCG
>NZ_JALHPM010000097.1:5359-25600 GCF_022842525.1 Luteitalea sp. | reverse complement strand
CGCGCCGACGCGGCCCGCCATCTCGTGACGGCGCGCGCGTTGCCAGGGCCGAGGTCGCTGGCGGCCGAAGCCCGCTTCGCGGTGGCGCTCGACGACACGCGCGGGTTGCTCGACGTGGCGCGCGCGGCCGTGCAGGCGCGCACGCCACTGGCCTGCGCACTGAAGGTCCATCCCGTGTTTGCCGCCATTCGTCAGTCGCCCGACTTCCAGGAACTCATCGCTCAGGTGGGCATGTGATGGCCAACCGGTCTGCGCTCGTCGCCCGGCGCTGCCGTGGGCGCCACCTCGCGCCTCGACTGGGACTGGCCGTGTTCCTGGCGGTGGCTGGCTGCGACACGAAATCGACGCCGACGTCACCCAGTCTGCCGATCGCGCCGATCGCGCCCCCCGCGTCGAGCGCGGAGGCGGTACTGGTGGGCGCGGGTGACATCAACATGTGCGGTGAGCCGGGGGCCGCCGTCACGGCGACCCTGCTGGACAGGCTGAGCGGCACGGTGTTCACGGCCGGCGACAACGCCTACATGCACGGCAGCGCTGCGGACTTCCAGTGCTATCAGCGCACCTGGGGGCGCCACCGCGGCCGGACGTATGCCACGCCGGGCAACCACGACTACGAGTCGCCGGGCGCGTCAGCCTACTTCGAGTACTTCGGCGAGCGGGCCGGTCCGTACGGCCTCGGCTACTACTCGTACGACCTGGCCGCGTGGCACGTGATCTCGCTCAACAGCAACGTGCCGATGGGCGAGGGGTCGCCGCAGCTGGCGTGGCTGCGCGCCGACCTGCAGCGGTCGCGCGTGCCCTGCGTGGCGGCCATCATCCATCACCCCCTCGTGAGCTCGGGGCCCAACGGCGACAACCCGCAGGTGCGCGAACTCTGGCGCGCCCTCGTCGAGGCCGGGGCCGACATCGTCATCTCCGGGCACGACCACCTGTACGAGCGTCACGCACGCATCGACCAGGACGGACGCCCCGCGACGCGCGGCGCGCGTCTGTTCACGGTTGGCACCGGCGGCGCCACGCTGTACCCGTCGAGCGGCCTGCGATCGACGACGGAAGCGAAGGTCGTGGCCTGGGGGGTGATCAGGTTCACGCTCCTGCCAGGGACCTACCGCTGGGACTTCCACACCGTGGACGGCATCGTCGACTCCGGCGCGGACCTCTGTCACTGACGCACGGCCGGTCTATGGTCGCGGTGTGCCGCGCACGCGTGTCGCGCGCCACGGCGTCGACCGCCCGCCCTCCGTGCGCGTGCCGACGAGGCGGTCGTCCTCGAGCCGCAGGGCATAGGTCGCCTCGCCCACGGCGAACGTGACGGTCGGACCCGTGATCGACCCACCCTGGATCGGGCTGCTGCCAATCGGGCCAGTGAACATGCCCGACACCTTCTGGAAGTGCTGATCGAGCACCAGGCGCGGGCCCTCGTCGACCTGCCACTCGCCGTGGACCTGCGCCGGCACGACCCACAGCAGGGCCGTGCACCAGGACGAACAATCGGGCCGCGTCACACGGGCGTCGGCTGGCCATTCCGGGATGCCGAACGTGTTGGAGACGATGCGCGTGCCAGGCCGCAGGGCCAGGAAGCGGGTTTGCAGGCGACGCATGTTCTCGGTGAGGAGGAAGACCACCATCACCGTGGCGTCGCCGACCTCGGCCTCGAACATGTCCCCTTCGACGAAGGTCGCCAGGCCGTGCACGCTGGCCTCGCGGGCTCGTTGCCGGGACAGCTGCACCATGTCCGGGTTGTACTCGACGCCGCGGGCGCGCGCGCCGCGCTTGGCGGCGGCGATCACCAGGCGGCCGTCGCCGGACCCGAGGTCCACGACGACGTCCCGTGACGTGACCGTCGCCATGTCGAGCATCACCTCCACCATGGCCTCGGGCGTCGGCACCCACACGACATCCTTGCCCGGTTGCGCGAACTGCGGCTCGAACGTCTGCGTGGCCTGCGCTGCGGCCATCGACGGCAGCACGAGCGCCACCACCCCGGCCACCACGGCCTTCCGCACGTCACTCCATGTCATCAGGACTCCCCCGGACGCCTGCGCCCGACGGAGAGTATCGCCCGCATCGGTGGCTGGCGGCACGGCGGGCCGGGCCGTTGTGCGGTGGCTCGACGCCGGGCGTTCTCATGCATGAGCCTGCGCATGCGGTCCGCGGGCGGGAGGCGGCGATTCCAGCACACGAAGAGCACCCCGAGGTTGTCGTCGAGCAGCCACCACCCCGTGGTCCGATCACCGGTGTGTCCACCGACGTCACCGCCTTCATCGGTCGGTGCCGGACCGGTCCGACGGGCGTGCCGGGCGTGGTGCGGTCGGCGCAGGAGTTCGTCCAGATCTACGGCGGGCCGTGGACGGAGAGCCCGCTGGGCGTCGCGGTGCTGCACTTCTTCCGCAACGGCGGCCGCCAGGCCGTCATCTGCAACATCGACACCGACGGGCGTCCGCTCGAGGCGCTCCACGTGTCGGACCCCACGCTCCAGGCCGGCCGGCGCGGCCTGTGGATGCTCGACGCGTGCGACGACGTGAACCTGATCTGCATCCCGCCGTTCCGGTTCGGCGTGGACGTCGATCGCGCGACCTGGGATGCCGCCATCGCCTACGCCTTCCAGCGGGGGGCGATGGTCCTCGTCGACCCGCCCGAGACATGGGGCATCGCCGAGGCACGGTCGCCCGCCGCGCTCGAGGCGCTCGTCTCGCCACATGACGCGTGCGCCAACGCCGTGTTGCACTTTCCGCGCCTGCGCTGTCCCGATCCCCTGACGCCGGGCGCGGTGGCGACCTTCGCGCCGAGCGGTGCGGTGGCGGGGATCTATGCCCGCATCGACGCGCATCGTGGCGTGTGGAAGGCCCCAGCAGGGCTCGAGGCGCGATTCGAGGGGGTGGACGCGCTCTCGGTGCGTCTGGACGACGCGGAACAGTCGCTGCTCAACGTGGCCGGCATCAACGGGCTGCGCACCTTCCCGGGCGGCCACGTCGTGTGGGGCGCCCGAACGCTGCGAGGCGCCGATGCCCTCGCCTCCGAGTGGAAGTACGTGCCGGTGCGCCGGCTGGCGCTGTTCATCGAGGCGAGTGTCACGCGCGGGGTGCAGTGGGCCAGCGTCGAGGCGTCCGGACCCCGGCTCTGGCAGGCGCTGCGACTCGACGTCGAGATGTTCCTGATCGAGCTGTTCCGCCGCGGCGCGTTGCAGGGCCGCACCCCTGCCGAGGCCTGCTTCGTCCGCTGCGATGCCTCCACCACCACGCAGGACGACGTCGACCAGGGCGTGACCCACCTGGTGATCGGCGTGGCGCCGCTCAGGCCGGCCGAGTTCGTCGTGCTCACGGTGCGCGTGCGCCACCGTCGCTAGCATCCGGTATCCTCTGTGGCCATGCGCACCAGCCGGTGGTCAGGTCCCGTCGTCTCTCTCGCCCTGGGCGCCCTGCTCGTGGCACCGGCACTCGCGCCGACCGCACGGGCGCAGACCACGACGGCTGCGGCGGCGCCAGTCGATCGGCTCGACATCCCGGCCAACGACGATGGTCTGCCCGGCGTGGGGCCGTTGCGTCGCTACACCTGGTTCCGCAAGCTCTGGCATGACAAGCGCACGGCATGGGCGACCAACGTGGCGGCCGATCAGGGCGCGGTCGTCCTGCTCGGCGACTCGATCACCCAGGGCTGGAACGACCGCCTGCCGCAGGCCTTTCCAGGCATGAAGGTGGCCAACCGCGGCATCAGCGGCGACACTACGCGCGGCGTCCTGCTGCGCCTGCAGGACGATGTGATCGCGCTCAACCCGCGTGGGGTGGTGCTGCTCATCGGCACCAACGATCTGGAAGAGGGCGCCCGTCCGGACGTCGTCGAGAGCAACGTGCGGTCGATCCTGTCGGCCCTGCGCAACCACAACCCGCGGCTGCCGATCATCCTCTGCCAGGTGTTCCCGAGCTCGGCGAAGATGAAGCGGCCGTCGCCGTTGATCAAGGAGACCAACGCGCGGTTGCTGGCGCTCGTGAAGAACGACCCGCAGGTGACGCCCGTCGACACGTGGCGACTCTGGGCCGACGCCGAGGGCGATGCCCCGATCGCGGAGTTTCCCGACCTGTTGCACCTCAACGACGCCGGCTACGCCCGATGGGCGGCGGCGCTGCGTCCGGTGCTCGAGGCCACGGGTCTGCTCGCGCCGGTGCCCGGCACGTTCGCGGTGGAGGACGGCTTCACGGCCCTGTTCAACGGGCGCGATCTCACCGGCTGGGGCTATCGAGCGACCACCGAGCAGGAGAAGGCGGTCGCGGCGAAGTGGCAGGCCTCCGATCCCAACGCGGCGCTGTGGCCCTTCGTCGACGCGCCGGTGTCCTTCGATGGCCGGACGTCGAGTGTGGACCAGCGCTGGCGCGTCATCGGCGACCACATCGTGGCGGTCACGCCGCCGGAAGGTCGCAAGGTGCAGCAGCTCTGGACGACGAAGACCTTCGACGGCGATTTCGTACTGAAACTGGAGTTCCGGGCCACGCCGTACGCCGATGGCGGCGTCTTCCTGCGCGGCCCGCAGCTGCAGGTCCGCGACTATCGCCTGTCGGGCCCGTACACGACGCTGGCCAGCTACCGGCCGCAGGAGTGGAACGAACTCGTCATCACCGTGACCGGCGAGACGGCCGTCGTCACCTGCAATGGCGAGGTCATCGAGAAGGCGTTCAAGGTGCCGCCAAGCGGCGGCATCGGGCTCGAAGCCGACCGCGGCCAGATGGAGTACCGGCGCATCCGTCTCGCGTCGGGCAGGTAGGCAGACGCTCCCGCCACACCCACCGCCGCGTGGGAACGCCACGGGGGCACGGGGCATCAAACCAACGTGGGAAACACCGGACTGGCGTGCGGCGAGGTGCGGGGTGGCAACCAGGTGGTGCATGCCGCCATCGACCTGCCCGGCCTCGAAGGCACGCTGTACTCGAGCGCCTGTGACGGGCCGCACGGCGGCGACATCCACTACCTCTCGGTGTGCGGGTCGGGCCTGCTGACGCGCGTGTGCCTGGCTGATGTGGCGGGCCACGGCGACGCCGTGGCCGCCGTCGGGCGCGAGATGTACGGCCAGTTGCGCCGCAGCGTCGACACGATGGACGAGCGCCGGGTGCTGCGCGCGATCGACCGTCGCGTCAGCACGACCCCGCTGGCCACCATCACCACGGCGGTCATGGTCACCTACTACCCGCCGAGCCGTAGGCTGACGGTGTCGTACGCGGGCCATCCCCCGGCCTGGCTCTACACCGCAGCCTCCGGGACGTGGGCCCCCATCGATCCTGAGCCGGCGCGGTCGTCGTCGCGCGGGCCGGTCGGCCTGCCGCTCGGCACGGGGCTGGCCCCGGGGTTCACGCGTCGCCGCATCCCGACGAGCCAGGGCGACCGCCTCCTGTTGCTGACCGACGGGGTGCTCGAGGCGACGTCGCCAGACGGCGAGGAACTCGGGCAGGCGGGACTCGCCCGGCTGCTCGGCGAGTTCGAGGGCCCCCACGCGGCCCTGGTCGACCACCTGCGTGCCGGTCTGGTCGCGCACACGGGGTCGTCGGTGCTGACGCACGACGACGTCAGTCTGTTCGTGGCGGAGGTCGTGGACGCACCGCCGGGGCCGGCCCTGTGGCACGTCCTGCGCAACCGGCTCGGCTCGTGGGCGCCACGGCCCGCAGGCGACATCCGGCCGCTGCCGACCGACGGCCCGCTCGGCGACCAGGCCCGCCCTACGCCCGCCAGCTCTGAAGAATCTTGATGTAGTTGGCCCGCTCGAACGCCGTCGGGTCGGCGACGTGCTGCTGGCTCATCGAGCCGCGGATCTGCGCGACCGAGGCGAATCCCTTCGAGTCCATCCACCGATCGAGGTCGGCTCGGATCACCGCGAGGTGACCTGGCCCGTGCTTGAGCACCGCCGATGTCGTCATCACCACGTCGGCGCCGGCCAGCAGATACTTGGCCGCTTCGAGGTGCGAGTGGACGCCCGTGGTGGCGGCCAGCGACGCCTCGAGCCGCCCGCGCAGGACGGCCAGCCAGAGCAGCGGGAGGCGGATCTCGGTCGGGGCGCTCAGCTCGAGCGACGGCGTCACCTCCATCCGATCGAGATCGAAGTCCGGCTGGTAGAAGCGATTGAAGAGCACCAGCCCACGCGCGCCCGCCTGCACGAAACGGCGAGCCATCTCGCCGAGCGCACTGAAGTAGGGGCTGATCTTCACCGCCACCGGGATCGGCACGGCGCTGCAGACCGAGCGCACGACGTCTTCGTAGCGCTGCTCGACGTCACGGCCCGTCGCGTCGAGGTCCGCCGGGATGTGGAAGAGGTTCAGCTCGATGGCGTGCGCGCCGGCGTCATGCAGTTGCCGCGCGTAGTCGACCCAGCCATCGGGCGTGGAGCCGTTGAGGCTGGCGATGATCGGCACGCGGACGGCCTGGCGCGCCTGCCGGACGATCGTCAGGTACGCCTCCGGGCCGGCAGCGAAGTCGCCCATCGGGGGGAAGTAGCTGCTGGCCTCGCCGGAGCTGTCGGCGCCGACGGCCATCAGGCGGTCGATGGCAGCGTTCTCGAGACGGATCTGCTCCTCGAACAGCGAGAAGAGCACGATGGCGGCGGCGCCGCCGTCCTCGAGGCGGCGGATGCCGTCGAGCGACTGCGAGATCGGTCCCGCCGAGGCGACGATCGGGTGCTGCAGCGGGAGGCCGAGATAGGTGGTGGAGAGATCCGGCATGAGCTACCTCAACTCCGCGAGGTCTTCGTACTGCTTCCACTTGCGGGTCACGGCCTCCTGCGCCTGGCGGAGCAGGGCCTCGCCGCGGACGGGGTCGCTCAGGAGCAGCATGCGATAGCGCAGCTCCTGCTCGGCATAGGTCCGGAACGGGATCGTCGGGCGCACCGAGTCGAGCGTGAACGGACGTTCGCCGGCGGCGCGCAACTCGGGGTTGTACCGCACGAGCGGCCAGTAGCCCGAGTGCACGGCGCGGTCCTGCTGGTGCAGGCCCTGCGTCATGTCGATGCCGTGCGCGATGCAGTGCGAATAGGCCAGCACGAGCGACGGTCCCTCGTAGGCTTCGGCCTCGCGCAGCGCATCGAGCGTCTGTTGCGGGTTGGCGCCCATGGCGACGCGAGCCACGTAGACATGGCCGTAAGCCATCGCCTGCATGGCGAGGTCCTTCTTCTCGGTCTGCTTGCCGGCGCTCGCGAACTTGGCGGCCGCACCGAGCGGCGTCGACTTGGAGGCCTGTCCGCCCGTGTTGGAGTAGACCTCGGTGTCGAGCACGAGGACGTTGACGTCGCGTCCGCTGGCCAGGACGTGATCGAGGCCTCCCGATCCGATGTCGTAGGCCCAGCCGTCGCCGCCGATGATCCAGACGCTGCGCCGCACCAGTTGCCCCGCCACCGCGGCGAGGGTCGGCACCAGCGCGTGCTGCACGGCGCCCAGGCGATCGAGCAGCTCGGCCACCCGGCCCCGCTGCTGGCGAATGTCGAACTCGGTGCGCTGCGGGGCGTTGATCAGGTCGTCGACCAGGTCCTCGCCGATCTGCGGCCGCAGCACCGCAAGCAGGCGCCGCGCGGCCGCGAGCTGGTGGTCGGCGGCCAGCCGCATGCCGAGCCCGAACTCGGCGTTGTCTTCGAACAGCGAGTTGGCCCACGCCGGACCGCGGCCCTCGTGGTTGGTCGCCCACGGCGTCGTCGGCAGGTTGCCGCCGTAGATGGACGAGCAGCCAGTCGCGTTGGCCACCACCATGCGATCGCCGAACAGCTGCGAGACCAGCTTCAGGTACGGTGTCTCGCCGCAGCCGGCACAGGCGCCGGAGAACTCGAACAGCGGCTCGAGCAGCTGTGTGCCACGCACTGTCGAGAAGTCCACGTGGCCGCGCTCGGTCACCGGCAGCGTCTCGAAGAAGGCCACCTGTGCGCGGGCCGGGGCGGGGTCGAGGGCGCGGGTCGCCATGTTGATGGCGCGTCGGCCGCTCTCGGACGGATCCTTCACCGGGCAGACGTCGACGCACAGCGTGCAGCCGGTGCAGTCCTCCTCGTAGATCTGCAGGGTGTAGCGGCTGTCGGGGAAGCCTCGGGCCTCGATGCGTGCGCTCCTGAAGCCCTCGGGCGCGCCCTCGAGCCTGTTCGCGCCGTACACCCGCGTGCGGATCACCGCGTGCGGACACACGAACGAGCAGTTGCCGCACTGGATGCACAGCGAGGGCTCCCACACCGGCGCCGTGTCGGAGATGCCGCGCTTCTCCCAGCGTGAGGTCGCGCTCGGGAAGGTGCCGTCGATGGGGAACGCGCTCACCGGCAGCTGATCGCCTCGCCCTGCCAGCATCTCGGCGACAACGTCGGTGACGAACGCCGGGGCGCCAGCGGCGACGATCGGCAGCATGCGGCGGGTGCCGGAGGCGTGCATCGGCACGTCCACCCGCGCCAGGGCCTCGATCGTGCGATCGACGGCCTCGAAGTTCTTGCGCACGACCTCTGCGCCCTTGCTGCGGTAGGTCTTCTCGATGGCCTTCTTGATCTTTTCGATGGCCCGCTCGCGCGGCAGCACGCCCGACACGGCGAAGAAGCACGTCTGCAGCACGCTGTTGGTGTGGCCGCCGAGGCCGACGGCGCGCGCGACCTTGTTGGCGTCGATCACCCACACCGACATGCCGCGTTCGACGATCCGGTCCTGCACCTCGCGCGGCAGGTACTCCCAGACCGTCGCCGCGTCGTGCACGCTGTTGAGCAGCAACGTGGCGCCCTTGGCGGCCAGCGTCAGCACGTCCACCTTCTCGATGAACTGGAACTGGTGGCACCCGATGAACTGCGCCTCGCGCACGAGGTAGGTGGACTGGATCGGCCGCGGTCCGAAGCGCAGGTGCGACACCGTCTGTGACCCGGACTTCTTGGAGTCGTAGACGAAGTACGCCTGGACGTGGACGTCCGGGTCCTCACCGATGATCTTGATCGTGTTCTTGTTGGCGCCCACCGTGCCGTCGGCGCCGAGCCCGTAGAACACCGCCCTGAACACATCCTCGTGCTCGGTGGTGAAGGTGTCGTCCACCGCCAGGCTGGTGCCGTGGACATCGTCGGTGATGCCGACGGTGAACCCGGATCGCGGCTGCGGCCGTGCGATCTCGTCGAACACGGCCGCGACCATGGCCGGGGTGAACTCCTTGGACGACAAGCCGTACCGGCCGCCGACCACGCGCGGCATCGTCGGCCGCAGGCCCCGCGCCACACCGTCGGCCAGGGCGGCCACGACGTCGAGGTAGAGCGGTTCGCCGTTGGCGCCCGGTTCCTTGGTGCGGTCGAGCACGGCGATGGTTCGCACGCTGGCCGGCAACGCCTCGAGCAGCCTGGCCGCGGGGAAGGGGCGATACAGCCGCAGGTGCAGCACGCCGACCTTCGCGCCGCGTGCCACCAGGGCCTCGACCGCCTCGGCGGCCGCGCCGACGCCGGAGCCCATGAGCACGATGACGCGTTCCGCGTCGGGTGCGCCGTGGTACTCCACGAGGTGGTAGGCGCGTCCCGTCCGTGCGGCGAAGCGGGCCATCGCCGCCTCGACCACCGCCGGCACGCGGGCGTGGATGGCATTGGCCGCCTCGCGCATCTGGAAGTAGACGTCGGGGTTCTGGGCCGTGCCGCGAATGAACGGGTGGTCCGGACTGAGTGACCGTTGCCGATGCGCCGTGATCAGCGAGGTGTCGATCAGCGCCCGCAGGTCGTCGTCCGAGAGCATCTGGATGCGGGTGATCTCGTGCGAGGTGCGGAAGCCGTCGAAGAAGTGCACGAACGGCACCCGCGACTCGAGGGTGGCCATCTGCGCGATGGCGGCCAGGTCGTGTGCTTCCTGCACGGACGCCGAGGCCAACTGGGCGAACCCGGTGGCGCGCACCGCCATCACGTCCTGGTGGTCGCCGAAGATCGAGAGCGCATGCGACGCCAGCGCGCGGGCCGCGACATGGAAGACCGCCGGCGTCAGCTCGCCGGCAATCTTGTACATGTTCGGAATCATCAGCAGCAGGCCCTGCGACGCCGTGAACGTCGTCGTGAGCGCCCCGCCCTGCAGCGCGCCGTGCACGGCTCCGGCGGCGCCGCCCTCGCTCTGCATCTCGACCACCGTCGGGATGTCGCCCCAGATGTTCGGACGTCGCTCGCCCGACCACTGGTCGGCGAGTTCGGCCATCGTGGACGACGGCGTGATCGGATAGATCGCGCAGACCTCGTTGAGACGGTAGGCGACGCTGGCCGCCGCCTCGTTGCCATCGACGGTGGCCAGCACGGGCGCTTCGGGAGTCGGAGACGAGGACATGAGGGGGCTCACTGTGCGTCGGGCTCGCGCACCATCGAGATGGCGTGGCAGGGACACTGCTCGAAGCACACGGCGCAGCCGGTGCATTTCGTGTAGTCGTACTCGTAGCGTCTGCCGGGCCCGAGCTTGATCACGGCGTCCTCGGGGCAGGCCGCATAACAGCCATCGCATTCGAAGCAGGTGCCGCACGACAGGCAGCGCGCGGCTTCGTGCTGCGCCTCCGGCTCCGTGAGACCGGCCACCACCTCGCCGAACGTGCCCTTGCGGTCCTCCGCGCCGAGACGCGGCTGCGGGCGGTGCGACACGTCGGTGTAGAACCAGAGGTGCAGCTTCTCGAACGTCGCGATCTCCTGGACGGCAGGCGCGTGGTACGCCTGCTGTCGCAGCCAGGCGTCGATGTGCGTGGCGGCCCGGCGCCCGTGGCCCGTGGCGTAGGTCACGGTGCGTTCGGCGGGAATCATGTCGCCGCCGGCGAACAGGCCGGCGCGTCCCGTCATCATCGCCGCGTCGACGATCACGCTGCCGTCGTCGGCCAGCGTGACGCCGGCGACCGTCTTCAGGAAGCCGGTATCGGTGTCGTGACCCAGCGCGAGGATGAGCGCGTCGGCTTCGATGGTCTCGAACACGCCGGTCCCGCGCGGCCGCCCCTTGTCGTCGAGCGCCATCACTTCGACGGTGAGGGCGTCGCCCTCCATCGCGGTGATCGACCGCAGCCAGTGGATCTTCACGCCCTCCTCGAGGGCATCGTCGGCTTCCTCGGCGTGCGCCGGCATGTGGTCGCGGTCGCGACGGTAGATGATCAGCGGCTCGTGCCCGAGGCGCACCGCGGTGCGCGCCGCATCCATCGCCGTGTTGCCACCGCCGTAGATGGCCACGCGACGTCCGAGCTTCGGCGGCGCCCCGGCCTCGACGTCCTTGAGAAACGCCAGCGCATCGAGCATGCGTCCCGCATCGCGGGCGGGGATGCCGGCCCGCTTGCCGATATGCGCGCCGACGGCGAGGAAGACGGCGGCGAATGCCCCCTCCTGCCATTCCGCTTCGAGGTCGGTGACCTTGTGGGTGAACTCGAACCGCACGCCCATGTCCACCAGGCGCTGAACCTCGGCGTCGAGCACGGCGCGGGGCAGCCGATAGGCCGGAATGCCGAAGTGCATCATGCCGCCGGCAACCGGACCGGCGTCGCGCACCAGCACGTCGTGGCCGAGGCGACGCAGATGATAGGCGGCCGACAGGCCGCTCGGCCCGGCTCCGACGACGAGCACCGACTGCCCCGAGGGCGGGGCACCAGCCGGCAGCGGCCAGCCCTCTGCGAGGGCCATGTCACCGAGGAAGCGTTCGACCGAGTGGATGCTGACGGCGCCGTCGAGTCTGGTGCGATTGCAGGAGGATTCGCAGGGGTGGTAGCAGACGCGGCCGTGGATGGCGGGGAAGGGATTGGCCTGGACCAGCAGGGACCAGGCCTCGCGGTACCTGCCCGCTTGCGCATGATCGAGCCAGCCTTGTATCGGCTCTCCCGCCGGGCACGCATGGTTGCACGGCGGGAGCAGGTCCTGGTAGATGGGCCGCCTGCTGCGGACCGGACCATGTTGCGGCTTCTGCCGAAGGTCAGGGAGGTGCGTCAGGTCGTGATCGCCGTCGGCCATGCGCGCACTATAGCCCCGGATGAGTCGCGGCGCCATTCTCCCAAGACACTAGAGGAAGAGGACCGGAATGGTCGCCAATCGCAGGGATTCGCGGGGCGCGTGTACGGTCGCCCGCGCTGATGCGTTGTCCCCTGCAGCCCCCCATGCCCACCTCGCCCCGCACTCCCTTCGTGCCGCGCAACCTCGTCGTCCTCTCCGATGGCACCGGCAACAGCGCCGCCAAGCTGCAGAAGACCAACGTCTGGCGCCTGTACGAGGCGCTCGACCTGGCGTCGGGCGCACAGGTGGCGCTCTACGACGATGGCGTCGGCACGGCGTCGTTCAAGCCGATCGCGGTGCTCGGGGGCGCCTTCGGCTACGGCCTGAAGCGCAACGTCCTGGACCTCTACATGTTCCTGTGTCGGGCCTACGCGGTCGATCCCGACAATCCGGCGCACACCGATCGCATCTTCGCGTTCGGCTTCAGTCGAGGCGCCTACACGGCCCGTATCCTCGCCGCGCTGGTGGCCCGCGTCGGCCTGGTGCAGACCGACTCCGAGGCCGAACTCCGCCGGCTGTCGCTGTGGGCCTATCGGCAGTATCGTGCCGACCGCTTTCCCCACTCGTGGCCGGTGCGGCTTGGCCGCCTGGCGCGCGATCTGGTCCTGCGGGGCTGGGATTGGGCGTGGGGCAAGACGCGATTCGATGCCTCGCGCACGCTCAAGGCGGAGATCGAGTTCCTCGGGGTGTGGGACACGGTCGCGGCGTACGGCTTGCCGGTCGACGAACTGACGCGCGGGTGGGAGGCCTGGATCTGGCCGATGCTGCCCAAGGACCGCCGCGTCTCCGATCGCGTGCGCCGCGCCTGCCACGCCCTGGCGCTCGACGATGAGCGGCAGACGTTCTTTCCGCTGCTGTGGACCGAGCAGGAGGAGCCGCAGAACCTCACCTCCACGAGTCTCGACCAGGAGCGGGTGTCGCAGGTGTGGTTCGCCGGGATGCACTCCAACGTCGGCGGCGGCTATCCGGACGACACGCTCGCGCACACGCCGCTGCGATGGATGGCCGAGGAAGCCTGGAAGAAGGGACTCCGCTTCAGGCCCAGCCTGTGCGGTGCCGAGGGCCGCATTCCCGTCGACTGGATCGATCGCGGCATCGTCGCCGCGCCGATGCACGATTCGCGGCGAGGGCTCGGCGTCTACTACCGCTATCATCCGCGCCCGGTGGAGCGCCTGTGTCACGACCGTCACGCCGATGTCTACGTCGACCGCCCCAAGATTCACGAGAGCGTGCTGGAACGGATTCGCCAGAACGTCGATGGCTACGCGCCCCCGATCCTGCCGGAGCGCTACGCGGTGGTCTCGACGGACGGACGAATCCTGCACGACGGAGACGACGACGACCCAGGAGCGTCGGTGGCCGCCAACCCGTTCGAGCACCCCACGCAGCGGCATGCCAGGCGGCTGCGCCAGGAGCGCGCCCTCAACGCGGTGTGGTGGCGGCGCATCGCCTACTTCCTGACGGTGGCCGCGACGCTGGTCCTGCTGCTGATCCCGTTGTGCCCGGCCCGTGAGCGTCTCACCTGGCTCGGTGCGCCGCAGGCCACGCTGGCGTCGCTGGTCGGTCTGCTCGACACCATCCTGCCCGGCGCGCTGGCGCCCTGGCTCCAGTACTACCAGCAGCGGCCCTTCCAGTTGTTCACGGGCGCCGTCTTCATCCTGGCGCTCATCGCGTGGAGCCTGCGACTCAAGGTGGCGGCCGTCGACCACATGCGGGCCGTCTTCCTGGACCACGGCATGCGGGCCAGACCCGTGCCGCCGGTCAGCTCGCCGACCGACTGGGTCTATCGCCTGCGTACGAGTGGCGCCTATCGACGCACCTTCCACTTCGTCTCGTACCATCTGTTGCCGCACGTCTTCGGCATTGCCCTGCTGGTGCTGCTGGCGGGCGTCCTGCCGCTGCGCACGGCGTTCGAGATTCGCAGTCGTGCCGGCGTGCTGCAGGCCTCCACGTGCAGTCAGGCGGAGCCGACGCGCCGTGACGGCGAGCGGGACACGTTCGCGCTGTGGCCGCACCTCCTGTGCAACGCGACCGGCGTGACGGTGGAGAAGGGACAGCGCTACCGGGTCGAGATCGCGCTGCCCGGGGCGTGCAGTACCACGGAGGCCGCGCTGTCGGCGACGACGCGACGCACCGGCGCGTGGACGGACTGGACGATGCCGGTGACGAGCACGTCCGGGTTCTCCTCGCTGCATGCGCCAGGTGCCTCGGCCGTGCAGAAGGCACTGCTGACGCTTGCCGTGCCGTTGCGGCGCGAGATCACGGCGAACTGGCTCGTTCCCGTCGTCGAGATCGGCTCGACCAACCCACTGCGCATCCCCGTGCCGGAGGGGACCTTTCTGGCCGGGCAGGACGGTCCGCTGTCCATCTGGGTCAACGACGTCATCTTCCCCTGCCTCGGCTGGGACTGCTTCTATCGCAACAACGCCGGTGGCCCCGCGACCGTGCGCATCACCCGGGCCGACGCGCCGTCGGGCGCGCCGCTGCGCCCGTGGTCGACCTGCGAGCAGTGACCGCGGCCCTCGACGACCGAAAGGACTGGAACGCGACGTGACCACGACACGGACATACCCGGGACGCACGATCAAGGCAGGCGAGACGGATGCCGCGATGGTTCGCGCGGTGCAGGCGCGACTCAAGGCGCTGGCCTACACGGTGCCGGCCGAGAGCGGCGTCTTCGGCCCGGAGACCGTCGCGGCGGTGAAGTTGTTCCAGGCCCAGCACGTCGACCGCCTTGGGCAGCCGCTGAAGGCCGATGGCAAGGTCGGCCCGCATACCTGGGCGGCGCTGTTCGGCGATCACGCCGTGCCGGAGACGACGAGGCCGTCCTCGCCGTTCTTCGCGGCGCTGCTCGAGAAGGCCCGCTCCCAGTTGCACGTCCGGGAAGTGCCGGTCAATTCCAACAGCGGGCCTGAGGTGGACCGGTATCTCTCGCGCGTCGGCGTCTCGCTGACCCTGCCGGCCAAGAGCAAGCCGTGGTGCTGTGCCTTCGTGTACTGGTGCTTCGACGAGGTCGCCACCGCACACGGCCTCGCCAACCCGATGGTGCGCACCGCCGGCTGCCTCGATCACTGGAACCGCGCCGTCAGCCGCGGCGCCACCCGGGTGGTCGGCTCCCGTGCCGCCGCCGACCCCGCGCTCATCGTGCCCGGCATGGTCTTCGTGATGGACTACGGCGCCGGCAAGGGGCACACGGGATTCGTGCAGGGCGTCGAGGGTGGGTTCATCCACACCATCGAGGGCAACACCGACGCGAGCCGCACCCGGGAGGGCGGTGGCGTCTACGAGCTGCGCCGCAAGCTGTCGGCGATCAACAAGGGATATATTGCGTATCCCCTGTAATTCACAATGCAGAATTCACAATGCAGTGCGGGGCGGGCCTTGGTCGAATGCCGAATGCCGAATGCCGAATGCCGAAGGCTGAAGGGTTAAGGCCCAAGGCCCAAGGCCCAAGACCCAAGACCCAAGGCCCAAGGCCCAAGGCCCAAGGCTGAAGGCCGGCGTCACAGGAACACGAGCGTGACGCCGCGGTTGGTCGGATGCCGGCGAATCTCGCGGACCACCGGCAGCCGCTGCAGTTCGGCCAGCACCGTCGCGCGCACCTTGCCCGTGCCGATGCCGTGCACGACCTCGACGACGGCGTGGCCGGCGCGGATCGCGGCATCGAGGTGGGTGAGCAGGGCCTCGCGGACCTCGAGCGTCGTGAAGCCGTGCAGGTCGATGGACGACGTGGCATCCTCTCCCTTCGTCCGTGGCGCGCTCGTGCGTCCGGGCACGGGTGTCTGGCGTGCGGCGCCCCCCGCCGTGTCGGTCGTTCCCGTGCGTGTCGGGCGCCGGGGTGGCACGACCGTCTGCGGTGTTCGGCCGCGCGCCGGCACGACCACGCGCTGCAACTCGTCGTCGCGACAGGTGATGGTGAGCCCGCCGACGGCCACGCGATAGGCGCGGCCCCGTCGCTCGACGATCGCGCCACGCCGCTTGAGCGCGACCACCAGCACGGCCTCCCCCGGGACGTACGCGCGTGGGGACGTCACGACCGCGACCTCCCGCTCATGACAGGTACCGATCGAAGAGCGCGTAGGCTTGCTGCCGCATGGCATCGGGGAAGTCGTGGTCGCTGTCCGGATGCGCCACGGTGAGGGCATCCGGCGCGCCCAGGAGGCCATAGACCGGGCGTGCCGCCGCGACGATGCGGTCCACGCTCTGCCATCTGAAGTTGGCGTCGCGCAGGGGGGCGCTGATGAAGCACCGGCGAGGCGCCAGCGTCCCGACCATCTCCGCAAAGTCGAACGGGATGTCGTCGAGACGACCGGCGTAGTCGAGCAGGCGTGGCATGTAGCGCAGCTGACACCACCCCTTCTCGGGCTGCCACACCTTCGGGTCGCCGCCGTAGTAGTCGGTGTAGAGGTCCAGGCCGCAGCTCGAGACGATGACGCGCAGGCGATCGTCGAAGGCGGCGGTGTACACGGCGTTGTGTCCGCCGAGGGAGTGGCCGATCGCGCCAAAACCCGCTGGCGACACGAAGGGCAGCGACGCCAGGAGGTCGAGGCCGCGGACGTTGTCCCAGATCGCCTTCATCGTCCCGCTCGCGTACCCCAGACCGATGACGTCGGGCTGGTACGCCGCGAGCAGCGGATAGGACGGCGCGAGCGTGACGAAGCCGCGCTCGGCCAACTCCGCCGCGTAGGCGCGATTGGGTTTGCCGCCGAGGCCGACCGCGACGTCGTAGCCGATGGTGTGCTCGGTCGGGTGCAGGCACAGCACGGCGCGCGCGCGCGCCCCCGGCGCCAGCGCTCGTTTCGGCACGAGCAGGTAGGCCGGGGTGCGTCCTCCGGGCTCGGCGGTGTAGGTGATCGTGCGCCGCAGATAGCTGCCGCAGTCGACCTCGGCGGTCACCGCCATCGCCAGCGGCACGCGGCGGTCGTCGCCGGGGAACGGGCCCATCACCTGCTGCATGCCGCGCAGAATCTCGTCGCGGCGGTCTCTCCACTGCGCCGTGGTGGTCACGGGGTGCACCGCCCCCTGGGCGTCGCGGTATTGCAGCAGCTTCAGGCGGTCGAGACGGCGCGGCGGCGCCTGGTGCGCCTGCGCCAGTGCGGCGCGCAGCACCGAGGATGCCGCGGCTGCGGCGAGGAAGGCGCGTCGACCGGGGCGGTGCAGCATGGGGCAGCGTTCCTCGGGCGTGGTGGTGCTGTCAAGGCGCGTGCGGCGCTGCCGTTGCGTCGGCGTGCCCGGGAGGTCGATACTGCGACCGCCCGATGACGTCCGCGACCCGATTCACCCATGCCATTGTCCGCCGCCCTGCCGAGTCCGCCGTCGACGGCTTGCGTACGGTGGATCGCGGCGCACCGGACGTCGCGGCGCTCCGCCGCGAACACGCGGCCTACGTCGACACGCTGACTCGCCTCGGCCTGACCGTGGACGTCCTCGATCCGCTCGAGGCCCATCCCGACAGCGTGTTCGTCGAGGACCCGGCGCTCGTCTTTCCCGAGGCGGCCATCCTGCTGCGCCCCGGGGCGCCGTCGCGACTCGGCGAGACGGCGGCGCTCGAGCCTGTGCTGCGGTCGCGATTCGCGCAGGTGCGGGCGCTGGGCGAGGCCGGCGAGCACGGCGAGGGCAGCGGGGGCAGCGAGGGCGAGATGGAAGGCCGCCACGGCAGCGCCGACAGTGGGACCGGTGGACGCCCCGAGCCCAGCCGAGACAGCGACGTCGGGTTCGCCGACGGCGGCGACGTGCTGCTGACGTGCGATGCGGTGTACATCGGCCTGTCTGCCCGGACCGATCTCGCGGGCGCCACCCGTCTCGCGCGGATTCTCGCCTCCCTCGGTCGGCGTGCGGTCATCGTCACGCCGCCGCCCGGCGTCCTGCATCTCAAGACCGGGTGCTCCCTGCTGGATGACGAGACCGTGCTCGCGACGCGCGCCGTCGCCGACGCCGGGCTGTTTCCGGGGCTGGCCACGGTGGTCGTGCCCGAGGGCGAGGAGGCCGTGGCCAACGCGCTCTGCATCAATGGCACGGTGCTGATCGCCGCCGGCTTCCCGCGCACCGCGGCCCTGCTCGCGGGCCGCGGCTACGCCGTCCGCGACCTGAGGCTGGACGAGGTGATGAAGCTGGACGCTGGTCTGTCGTGCATGTCGCTGCGCTGGTGAAGGTGGGCGTCAGCGACCCGCATCGATGACGCGGCTTCTCGAGGCAGAGGTATCATGCGGCCTCGTCCACAACCCAGGATCGGCACCGCCGTCACCAGCAGCGGCTGGCGGGCACGGCGCTGTCACGACAGGAGGCAGGTACGATGAGCAGCGTTCTGGTCACGGGCACGAGTTCGGGCATTGGACTGCAGACCGCGCTGGCACTCGCGCGCGCCGGGCATCACGTCATTGCGACGATGCGCAACCCCGCGGGCGCCCCGGAACTCGAGGCGATGGCCCGCGCCGAAGGGCTGCCCATCGACATCCGCGCGCTGGACGTCGATTCGAACGAGTCGGTCGCATCGTGCTTCGCCGCCATCCCCGGCCCGCTGGACGTGCTCGTCAACAACGCCGGGCTGGGGCCGCACGGCTCGGTCGAGGAGGTGCCGCTCGAGGTGTTCCGGGCCGTGATGGAGACCAACTACTTTGGTGCCGTCCGGTGCATCAAGGCGGTGCTGCCCCGCATGCGGGCGGCGGGCAGTGGTTGCATCATCAACGTGTCCTCGGTGTCCGGCCGCATCGTGGCTTCGCCGCTGGGACCCTACGCTGCGTCGAAGTTCGCGCTCGAGGCCATCAGCGAAGCGCTGGCGGGCGAGGTCAAGGCGTTCAACATTCGTGTGGCCATCGTCGAACCAGGGATCCAGGACACGAAGATGGCGCACGGCATCGAACAGGGCGGCACGTCGATCTACCCGCAGAGCCGCAGATTCGGCGGGTTGTTTCGGGCGGCGCTGTCGAACCCCATTCCGCCGAGCGTCACCGCCGGGGTCATCCGGGACATCGTCGAGAGCGGTACGTGGCAGCTTCGTCACACCGCCGGGGCCGATGCGGCGCCCTTCCTCGCGTGGCGGGCGTCGATGACCGACGAGCAGTGGGTCGAACTCAATGCGCTCGAGGACGACGCCTGGTACGAACGCATGCAGAACGAACTGGGGGTCGACGCACGCGTGCCCCCCCCGGCGCCCCCTGCCGTGTAGCGTCCCGCTCACTCTGGGGCGGGGCGGCTCGGCTTGGCCTCGCCCCGGCGCGCCACTGCCGGCGAGCGTCTGCGCTCGGGGTGGCAACGTCTGGGGCAGCGCCGGCGTCCGGCGACACGTCCCTCGTCACGCGAGCGGTGTGACAGGGTCGAAGACGCTCACGCCTGGCGCGGCAAAGGTTGACACTTGGCCGCGGTAAGCCTCGACTGGACGCAGAGCCAGCTACGCAGCAGGGCGCACCCGTAACTCGTTTTGAAACGAGTGGATCAGGCGTGGCGCAGTGGCGTCGGCGGCGTGTCGCGCACGACCTCGTCGGTCACCGAATGGCCGCGGCGCCGGTTGACGCGCACGCGCATGTTCTCCAGATACAGATACACCACCGGCGTCGTGTACAGCGTGAGCACCTGACTCACCACCAGCCCGCCGACGATGGCAATCCCGAGTGGCTGTCGCAACTCCGCGCCCTCGCCCGTGCCCAGCATCAGCGGCAAGGCCCCGAGCAGCGCCGACATCGTCGTCATCAGGATCGGCCGCAGACGCAGCAGGCAGGCCTGACGAATCGCCTCGTCCGGCGTGGCGCCGCCCTCGCGCTCCAGTTGCAGGGCGACGTCGATCATCAGGATGGCGTTCTTCATCACCACGCCGATCAGCAGGAACAGCCCGAGCAGGGCGACCAGGCTGAACTCCGTCTCGAGCAGCAGCAAAGCCAGCAGCGCGCCCGCGCCGGCCGAGGGCAGCGTCGAGAGGATCGTCAGTGGGTGGAGATAGCTCTCGTACAGCACGCCGAGCACGATGTAGACGATGAGCAGGGTGCCGAGGATGGCAATCGGCTGATTGCCCTGCATGCGCTGGAAGAGACTGGCGTTGCCCTGCAGCCGACCCTGGATGTTGGTCGGCAGCGTCAGCAGCGACACGGCGCGATTGATGGCGACCTCGGCCTGGCTGAGGCTCACCCCCGGGGCCAGCTCGAACGAGACGTTGGCCGACGCGAACTGGTCGTTGCGGCTGATGCGGTCGTCGGCCGACGTCCGCGTGTAGCGACTGAACGCCGACAGCGGCACACGATTGCCCGCCGCGGTCACCACGTGCACCTGGTCGAGCGCCTCGGGCCCCTGCGCGAACTGTGGCG
>NZ_JALHPM010000097.1:0-5349 GCF_022842525.1 Luteitalea sp. | reverse complement strand
CGCGTTGTTGAGCGCCTGGGTCACCGTCGACATCTCGATGCCGAGCTGGCGGGCGGCCTCGCGATCGACCTCCAGGGTGATCTGCTGACTGGACACCAGTTCATCCTCGATGCCCGTCAGCTCCGGCAGCGTCTGCAGCACGTCGCGCACGCGCTGCGCCCACGTCCGCAGCTCTCCGAGGTTGTCCGACCGCAGTGTGTACTGATAGGACCCGCCGCCGAAGTTGCCCCCGAACCGGATGTCCTGATCGACGTTGAGCCACAGGCGCGCGCCCGGCACCTTCGGCAGGTTGCGGCGGATGCGCTCGGCGACGATCTGTCCCGACACCTGCCGCTCCTCGAGCGGCTTGAGCCTGACGAAGATCTGCGCGTTGTTGATGCCGCGCCCGCCACCGATGAAGCCGGCCACGCTCTCCACCGCCGGATCCTGCAGCACGGCCTTCCTGAAGGCTTCGATCTTCGGCTGCATGATCTGGAACGACATGCCGTCGTCGCCGCGGATGAAGCCGCCCAGCTGGCCGGTGTCCTGCTGCGGCAGGAAGCTCTTGGGGGCACTCACGTAGAGATGCACCGTGAACGCGGCCACTCCGATGAAGATCATCAGCACGATCGGCGAATGACGCAGGGCCCAGCCGAGCGATCGGCCGTACCCGCGACGCAGCCACGAGAACGCGCCGTCGCTGATCGCCTGCAGCCGTCCGGGCCTGGCATCGGCGCGCGCCACCAGCCAGCGGGCACACAGCATCGGCGTCAGCGTCAGCGACACGATCAGCGAGATGAGGATGGCGGCCACCAGGGTGATCGAGAACTCCCGGAACAGCCGCTCGACGATGCCGCCCATGAAGAGGATCGAGACGAACACCGCGACGATCGACAGGTTCATGGAGAGCAGCGTGAAGCCGACCTCGCCCGCGCCCTTGTACGCGGCGTCGAGCGGTGACATGCCCTCCTCGACGTGGCGCGCGATGTTCTCCAGCACGACGATGGCGTCGTCGACGACCAGGCCGGTGGCGACGATGAGCGCCATCAGCGACAGGTTGTTGAGCGAGAAGCCCCACAGGTACATCACCGCGCAGCTGCCGATCAGGGCCACGGGCACTGCGGTCACCGGGATCATCGCCGCCCTGAAGTTGGCGAGGAACAGCAGCACCACCAGGATGACCAGCCCGACGGCGATGAGCAGCGTGTTCTGGGCTTCGTGCAGCGTCGCGCGAATGGTCGGCGACCGGTCGCTGGCGATGTCGAGGGTCACCCCGGCCGGAAGGAAGGCCCGCAGCGCCGGCAACTGCGCCGTCACGCCGTCCACGGTCGCGATGATGTTGGCCTGCGCCTGGCGGCTCACCACCAGCAGGACGGCCTCGCGATCGTTGAAGAAGCCGGCGTTGTAGCGGTCCTCGATGCCGTCGTACACCCGGGCGACGTCGGCGAGGCGCACGGGCGCGCCGTTGCGGTAGGTGATCACCAGCGGCTGATAGTCGGCCGCCGTCGTCAGCTGATCGCTGGCCTGGATCTGCCAGTGCCGGTCGCTGTTCTCGACCATGCCCTTGGGGCGCAGCAGGTTGGCGCCGCTGATGGCCTGGCGGACCTGGTCCAGCGAGATGCCGTACTGCGTCAGGGCCTGTGGCTGCAGTTCGACGCGCACGGCCGGCAGCGATCCGCCGCCCACCGTCACGTCACCGACGCCGGTGACCTGCGCGACCTTCTGGGCGAGGATCGTCGACGCCAGGTCGTACAACTCGCTGGTGCTCGAGGTCTCCGAGGTCAGTGCCAGCAGCATGATCGGCGCCTGCGACGGGTTGACCTTGCGGTACGACGGCATCCCTGGCAAGGAACTCGGCAGCAGGGAGCGCGAGGCGTTGATCGCCGCCTGGACCTCGCGCGCGGCCGTGTCGATGTTCTTGCCGAGGTCGAACTGGATGTTGATGCGGGTCGAGCCCTGCGAACTCTGCGAGCTGAGTTCGTTGACGCCGGCGATCGTCCCGAGGGCCCGCTCGAGCGGCGTCGCCACGGTGGACGCCATCGTCTCTGGGCTCGCACCGGGCAGCGACGCCGACACCGAGATCGCCGGGAAGTCGACCTGCGGCAGCGGCGACACCGGCAGCAGCATGTAGCCCAGGGCCCCCACCAGCACCACCGAGATGCTGAGCAGGGTGGTGGCGACCGGGCGGCTGATGAACGGCGAGGAGAGGCTCATGCCGTGGCGTCCTTGGTCGTGACGATGGGTCGGGGCTCCGTCCGCCACGCGTGACCGAGGCGGTCGAAGAACAAGTAGATCGCTGGCGTCGTGAACAGCGTCAGCACCTGGCTGACCAGCAGGCCGCCGACCATCACCAGCCCGAGCGGCTGACGCATCTCGGCGCCCGAACCAGTCGACAGCATCAGCGGCAGCGCGCCGAACAGCGCTGCCAGGGTCGTCATCAGGATCGGCCGGAAGCGCAGCAGGGCCGCCTTGTGGATCGCCTCGCGCGGGCGCAGCCCCTCGGTGCGTTCGGCATCGAGCGCGAAGTCGATCATCATGATGGCGTTCTTCTTGACGATGCCGATCAGCAGGATGATGCCGATGACCGCGATCAGGCTCAGATCGGTGTCGGTGATCAGCAACGCCAGCAGCGCGCCGACACCCGCCGACGGCAGCGTCGAGAGAATCGTGATCGGGTGGATGTAGCTCTCGTAGAGCACACCGAGCACGAGGTACATCGTGACGATGGCCGCAAGGACGAGCAGGAGCGTGCTGTCGAGCGACGACCGGAACGCGGCGGCCGCGCCCTGGAAGGTGGTCTGGATGCTGGCGGGCATGCCGAGCTCGCGCTGGGCCGTCTCGATGGCCGCAACGGCGCTGCCGAGCGACGCGCCCTCGGCGAGATTGAACGACATCGTCACGGCGGGGAACTGCCCGGCATGGTTGATCACCAGCGCCGTGTTGCGGTTCTCGATGGTGGCGATGTTCGACAGGGGAATCTGGCGTCCGTCGGCGGTGGCGACGAAGACCTGCCCCAGGGCCTCGGGGCCGATCTGGAAGCGCGGCGCCACTTCGAGGACGACCCGATACTGGTTGGCCTGCGTGTAGATGGTCGAAATCAGGCGCTGACCGAACGCATCGTAGAGCGCATCGTCGATGGCGGCCACGCGGATGCCGAGACGGCTGGCCGCATCGCGGTCGATGTCGAGGAAGGCCTGCAGCCCCTTGTCCTGCAGATCGCTGGCGACGTCGGACAGCTCCGGTGACTGCTGCAGCCGCTCGACCAGCTTCGGCACCCACACGCCGAGCCGCGCCGCGTCGGGATCCTCCAGCGTGAACTGGAACTGCGTCCGGCTGACGCGATCCTCGATCGTCAGGTCCTGCACCGGCTGCATGTAGAGCGTGATGCCCGGCACACGGGCCACGCGATCACGCAGGGCGGCGATGATCTCGGTGGCCGACCGGGTGCGCTCGTCCCGCGGTGCCAGCGTGACGAGCATGCGGCCGCTGTTCAGCGTCGCGTTGGCGCCATCGACGCCGATGAACGACGACAGGCCCTTGACCTCGGGTTCCTCGAGGATGGCCCGGGCCGCCGCGCGCTGGCGATCGGCCATGGCGGCGAACGACACCGACTGCGGTGCCTCGGTGATGACCTGGATGGCGCCGGTGTCCTGCGTCGGGAAGAAGCCCTTGGGCACGATCACGTACAGCCACACCGTCAGCGCCAGCGTGGCGACGGCGACGAACAGCGTCAGGGTCTCGTAGCGCAGGGCGGTGGTCAGCATCCGCCCGTACATCGCGATCATCCCGTCGAAGAACGCGCCGGTCGCCTTGAACAGCCGGCCGTGTTCCTCGGAGGCCTCGGCCTTGAGCAGCCGCGCGCACATCATCGGCGTCAGCGTCAGCGACACGACCAGCGAGATCATGATCGAGACGGCCAGCGTGATGGCGAACTCGCGGAACAGCCGGCCGACGACGTCGGCCATGAAGAGGAGCGGGATGAGCACGGCGATGAGCGACACCGTGAGCGACACGAGGGTGAAGCCGATCTGGCGCGCGCCCTCGAGCGCGGCCTCCATCGGCGTGGCGCCCTCCTCGAGATAGCGCGCGATGTTCTCCACCATGACGATGGCGTCGTCCACCACGAAGCCCGTGGCGATGGTCAGCGCCATCAGCGTCAGGTTGTTGATCGAGAAGCCGGCGAGGTACATCACGCCGAAGGTGCCGATGAGCGACAGCGGTACGACCACGCTCGGGATGATCGTCGCCGGGATGTTGCGCAGGAACACGAAGGTGACCAGCACGACCAGCCCGACGGCGAACACGAGCTCGTGCTGCACGTCGGTGACCGAGGCCCGGATGGTGTCGGTGCGGTCGCTCAGGACGGCGACGCTCAGCGTCGACGGCAGGCTGGCCGTCAGCTGGGGCATCAGCGCGGTGATGCGGTCGACCACGTCGATGACGTTGGCGCCCGGCTGGCGCTGCACGTTGACGAGGACGGCCGGCAGGTCGTCGGCCCAGGCGCCCAGCCGCGTGTTCTCGGCGCCATCGACCACGTCGGCCACGTCCGACAGGCGCAGCGGTGCGCCGCCTTCGTAGGCCACGATCAGGTCGCGATAGGCGTCGGCCGATCGCAGCTGGTCGTTGGCGTCGAGCATGAACGAGCGCTCGGGGCCGTCGAAGTTGCCCTTGGGCTGGTTGACGTTGGCGGCGGCGATGACGGCCCGCAGGCTCTGCAGATTGAGGTTGTGCGCCGCCAGGGCCTGCGGGTTGGCCTGGATGCGCACGGCCGGCCGCTGCCCGCCCGCCAGGCTCACGAGCCCGACGCCGGGCAACTGCGACAGCTTCTGCGCCACACGCGTGTCCACCAGGTCGTAGACATCCGGCAGCGGCATCGTCGGCGACGTGATGGCCAGCGTCAGCACCGGCGTGTCGGCAGGATTGACCTTGTTGTAGACCGGGGGCTGCGGCAGGTCGTTGGGCAGCAGGTTGCCGGCAGCGTTGATGGCGGCCTGGACCTCCTGCTCGGCGACCTCGATGGGTTTGTCCAGCGAGAAGCGCAGCGTGATCACGGACGCGCCGCCCGAGCTGGTCGACGACATCTGGTCGAGGCCCGGCATCTGGCCGAACTGGCGTTCGAGCGGCGCCGTGACCGCGCTGGTCATGACGTCCGGGCTCGCGCCCGGGTAGAAGGTGAGCACCCGGATCGTCGGGTAGTCCACCTGCGGCAGGGCGGACACCGGCAGCAGGCGATAGGCGAGCGCGCCCGACAACAGCAGCGCGGCCATCAGCAGCGCCGTGGCCACCGGCCGGAGGATGAACGGGCGCGAGATGTTCATGGGCGTCGTCCCTTCGGCTGCGCGGCGGCCGGCGCGCCGCCCGTGGCGGGGG
>NZ_JALHPM010000096.1:0-25611 GCF_022842525.1 Luteitalea sp. | reverse complement strand
GCGGTTTCGCCGCGGCGCGCGCCGGACGCGACGAGGCGGCCCGCGCCATCTTCACCACCGACGCGACGTCGCGTCAGGCCGAACTGACGCATCAGGTGTCGCAGTTGCTCATCGCCAACACGCGCGCCGACGACGAGGGCACGGCCCGGGCGCGGGCCGTGTATGATGCCGTCGATCGCCAGATCCTGTGGCTCAACGTCGGTCTCGTCGCCGCGTTGCTGGTGGCCGGTGGCACCGTCGTGCTCGCCGTGCGGCGCAGCATCATCGCCCTGCAGCAGGTCTCGGTCGAGCGACGGGCGTTGTCCTGGCGGATGATCCGGCTGCAGGAGGACGTGCAGGCGGGCCTGGCGCGGGAGCTCCACGACGAGTTCGGTCAGGTCCTGACCGCGCTGGGCTTCGGCCTGTCGCGGACCCGCCGCCACGTGGAGCAGGGCACGACGCCCGCCCCCGCGTTGGCCGGCCAGCTCGCCGAACTGCAGGACCTCGCCAAGCAGGTGCTCGACGGCATCCGGCAGCGATCGCGGGCGCTGCATCCCGTCGTGCTCGACGACTTCGGCCTCGAGCACGCCCTGCGCTCGCACGTGGAGCTGGTGGCGCGACAGACCGGACTGCCGATCGCCGTCGAGACGACGGGCGACTTCACCGGCTTGCCGGCCGAGACGGCGACGCACCTGTACCGCATCCTGCAGGAGTCGCTGACCAACGTCGTGCGCCACGCCGGCGCGTCCGAGGTCGCGGTCCACGCCACCCGCGATGCCACCGCCGTCACATTGAGGGTGGACGACGATGGCCGGGGCGTGCAGGATGGACGGGCCACCGCGCCTGGACTGGGACTGACGAGCATGCGCGAACGCGCCGCGCTCATGGGCGGGACGTTCACCATCGGCGAGGGACCGCTCGGCGGCACCAGGGTGTCGGTGCGGGTGCCGGTGGCCTCGCCGTGATGGAAGAATTGCAGGAAGTTCAGAATTTCATGATCATCTCGATGCTTCGACGCGCAGACCGTGCTCGCGAAATTGTGAAATTCCGCAATGGGGAGATTCCCGGAGGTCGCCCGTGATTCGCGTCATCCTGGTCGATGACCACGCGCTCGTGCGACAGGGCTTCCGCCGCATCCTCGAGGAGGAACCGGGCATGGCGGTGGTCGGCGAGGCGGGCACGGCGCAGGACGGCGTCGCGCTGGCCCGCAAGGAGCGGCCCGACGTCGTGCTGATGGACATGTCCATGCCCGACGCCAACGGCATCCATGCGGCGCGGGAGATCCTGCGCGAGCGGCCGGAGACCCGCGTGCTCGTCCTCAGCATGTACTCCGATGCGCAGTACGTGCGCAGCGCCCTCGACGCCGGCGTCTCCGGCTACATCCTCAAGAGCGCGCTCGAGACGGACCTCACGCGAGCGGTGCGCGCCGTCGCCGGCGGCCAGCAGTACCTCAGCCCGGAACTGTCGCACGTGCTGATCCGGGCGCTGCGCGACAAGCAGGACAAGCCCGACGAGGCCGACGTCTTCGACCAGCTGACCCAACGCGAGAAGCAGGTGCTGCAGCTCATCGCGCACGGCAAGTCGAACAAGGAGATTGCCGCAATCCTCACGCTGTCGGTCAACACGGTCGCCGTCCACCGCGCCAACCTGATGAGCACCCTCGGCGTCCACAAGGCCGCTGAACTCGTGCTCTACGCCGTCCGCAAGGGACTCGTGTTGCCGGAGTAGGCCAGTGCCGCGATGCCGAACATCGAATGTCGAGGTCGATGAGGAGTTGTAGCCGTCGGACCCGCCTCGCGACCCTGCGGCTGCCCCTCGCCGTCCTCGCGCTGGCGCTCGGCGCGAGCCTGTCCGCACAGACGCCCGCGGCGCGTGTCTCGCTCACCGACGTCACGCGGGAGGCCGGCATCGCCGCGCGGCACGACAACGGCGCCACCGGCAGCAAACTGCTGCCCGAGACGATGGGCGCGGGGGCGGCGTTCCTCGACGTCGACAACGACGGCCACCAGGACTTGCTGCTGGTCAACGGGTTGTTTCCGGGCGGTGGCGGCGGGCGCTACGCCGCGCTGTATCGCAACGACGGCACGGGCAGGTTCACCGACATCAGCGCGCGGGTCGGGTTGCAGCCGACGGCCGGGAACCGGGAACGGGCAACCGGGAACCGGCAGCCGGGAACCGTGCGTTCCGCAGCCGCCGGTGGTGGGGGCTCGAAGGCCGACGGCCCAGGGCCCAGGGCCGAGGGTGGCGCGGCGTCAGCCGCGCTCCGCTACGGCATGGGCGTCGCCGCGGCCGACATGGACAACGACGGCTGGACCGACATCGTCCTGACGTCGGTCGGGGGCATCACCCTGTTCCGCAACGAGGGCGGCACCCGGTTCGTCGACGTCACCGCGCAGGCGGGCCTCGGCGACAAGCGTGGATTCAGTACATGTGCCCTCTGGGTGGACGTCGACCGCGACGGGCTCGTCGACCTGCTGGTGTGCAACTACGTCCAGTGGTCGCCGCAGACCGACCTGTACTGCAGCGCTGGCGGCGGCACGAAGACCTACTGCACGCCGCAGGCCTACCGCGGCAGTACGTCGTGGCTCTTCCGCAACCTCGGCCGCGGTCGCTTCGAGGACGTGACGGCCCGGGCCGGGCTGTTCGACGTCACCGGCAAGGCCCTGGGGGCCACCGTGCTCGACCACGATGGCGACGGCTGGCCGGACCTGTTCATCGCCAACGACACGGTGCCCAACCGTCTCTACCGGAACAATCACGACGGCACGTTCACCGAACTCGGTCTCCAGAGCGGCGTGGCGTTCAGCACCGACGGCCGCGCTCGCGCCGGCATGGGCGTCGATGCGGCCGACGTCGACAACTCCGGCCGCCCCTCGGTGGCCGTGACCAACTTCTCCGGGGAGATGCTCGGGCTCTTCGTCCCGCAGGAAGACGGCGTCTACGTGGATTCGGCGCCGCAGAGCGCGGTGGGCCGCGCCACTCGCCAGACGCTCGGCTGGGGCTGCTTCTTCTTCGACGTCAACCTCGATGGCTGGCAGGACCTGTTGGTGGTCAACGGCCAGCTCGATCCGGCGCTCGCCCGGTCGCCGGGCGAGGCGTCGCCGCCGCACCTGTTCGTCAACCGGCAGGGCCGCTTCGAGGATGTGGCGCGCGCGGCGGGATCGGCCTTCGCCGCGGCCCGCATCGGCCGGGGCGCGGCGTTTGCCGACATCGACGCGGACGGCGATCCCGACGTCGTCCTCACCTCCAACGGGGGGTATGCGCAGCTCTTCCGCAACGACTCGGCACCGCGTGGCGGGGTGGTCCGGCTGCGCCTGCGGGGCTCGTCCAGCAATCGCGACGCCATCGGGACCCGGGTGACCGGCGTAGTCAACGGCGTGCGGGTCAGTCGCATGGTCCGGACGGGGTCGAGTTATCTGTCGCAGTCCGAGCTCGTCCTGACCATGGGGCTGGGTGCGGCGCCGGCGCTGGAGCAGGTGGTCGTCGAGTGGCCGGGCCAGCCGGCCGAGCGGTTGGGGCGCCTCGAATCCGGGGCGCGGTACGACATCGTCGAGGGCCGGGGGGTGGTGGCCAGCGTGCCGTACCGCCGGTGATACGATGGGTGTTTGGGTGCCCTCAGGAGGGCCCCGCCATCTGCTCCCCATGAACTCCGACGAGCGCATCTCGGTGCGCGGCGCGCGCGTCCACAACCTCAAGAACATCGACGTCGATCTCCCGCGGGATCGCCTCGTGGTGATCACGGGTCTGTCGGGGTCCGGCAAGTCGTCTCTCGCGTTCGACACGATCTACGCCGAAGGCCAGCGGCGCTACGTCGAGTCGATGTCGGCGTACGCGCGGCAGTTCCTCGAGCAGATGGAGAAGCCGGACGTCGATCTGATCGACGGCCTGTCGCCAGCCATCTCGATCGAGCAGAAGACGACGGCGTCCAATCCGAGGTCGACGGTCGGCACCGTCACCGAGATCTACGACTACCTCCGTCTGCTCTTCGCCACCCTCGGACAGCCGCACTGCCCGCGCTGTGAGCAGCCCATCGCGAGCCAGTCGGTCGACCGCATCCTCGACCTCGCGCGGCAGTTCCCCGGTGACGAGCGCATCAACGTCCTCGCACCAGTGGTGCGCGGCCGCAAGGGCGAGTTCAAGAAGGAACTGCTCGCGTGGCGGCAGCGCGGCTTCACCCGCGTGCGGGTCGATGGCGAACTGCGTCCCCTCGAGGACGACATCGTGCTCGACAAGCGGAAGAACCATACGCTCGACGTCGTGGTCGACCGCCTGATCGTCAAGCCCGGCATGGAGCGACGCCTCGGCGAGTCGATCGAGATCGCCCTGGCGCTGGCCAACGACCTGGTCATCATCAACACGTGGGACGGCGGCGATCGTCTGTTCTCGCGTCGGCTCGCCTGCGCCGACTGCGGCATCAGCGTGCCGGAACTGACGCCGCGCGCTTTCTCCTTCAACTCGCCCCACGGCGCGTGCGGCCAGTGCCAGGGTCTGGGAGCGGTCTACGACTTCGACCCGGCCCGCGTGATTCTCGACCCGGGCAAGTCGCTGGCGCAGGGGGCCGTCGAGCCGTGGGCGCGCGGCGACGTCAAGCTGATTGGCGATGCGTTGCGCCGGCTGCACGAGGTCCACGGCATCGATCCGTCGGTCCCGGTCCGCAAGCTGACGAAGAAGCAGCGCGACATCCTGCTGCTCGGATCGCCGACGGCCCAGGTCGTCACCGGCAAGCGGAAGAAGGCGCCGGCCGACCCGTTCGGGGCCGACTTCGAAGGCCTGCTACCGAACCTTCGGCGTCGCTACGACGAAGGGACCTGGAACGAGCGCGAGACGCTCGAGCCGTACCGCGCGCTGGCGACCTGCCCGTCGTGCGACGGCGCCCGCCTCAAGGCCGAGAGCCGTGCCGTCCGCGTCAAGGGGCACACGATCGTCGAACTGACGGCGCTGCCGGTGAGCGAGGCGTCGACGGTGTTCGACGGCATCGAGCTCGGCGCCCGCGAGGAACTGGTCGCTGGCCGCATCCTCAAGGAGATTCGCGAGCGGCTGCACTTCCTGAACGACGTCGGCGTCGGCTATCTCACGCTGGGTCGGTCGGCGGTGACGCTGTCGGGCGGCGAGGGACAGCGCATTCGCCTGGCAACGCAGATCGGCTCGAGCCTGTCGGGGGTGCTGTACGTGCTCGACGAGCCGTCGATCGGATTGCACCAGCGTGACAACCGCCGCCTGCTGCAGACACTCGAGCGCCTGCGCGACCTCGGCAACACCGTGCTCGTCGTCGAGCACGACGAGGAGACGATCCGCACGGCCGACTATGTCGTCGACCTCGGGCCAGGAGCGGGCGAGCACGGGGGCGAGTTGCTGTTCCAGGGCACGCCGGCCGAACTGCTGGCCGGCGCTCCGGGCAGCGTCACCGGCGACTACCTGCGGGGCGACAAGTCGATCGTCCAGCCGCGCGCGCGACGTGCGCCTGGCAAGGCCGCGATCCGGATCAAGGGCGCCCGCGAGCACAACCTGCAGGATCTCGACGTCACCTTCCCGCTCGGGCTGTTCATCGCCATCACCGGCGTCAGCGGGTCGGGCAAGAGCACACTGGTCAACGACATCCTCTACAAGCACCTGGCGCGCGAGCTGTATCGCGCCACCGACCAGCCGGGCGCGCACGACACGATCGACGGCCTGCAGCACATCGACAAGGTGATCCAGATCGACCAGTCGCCGATCGGGCGCACGCCGCGCAGCAACCCGGCGACCTACATCGGGCTGTTCACCTTCATGCGCGACCTGTTCGCGATGCTGCCCGAGTCTCGCCAGCGCGGCTACAAGCCCGGGCGCTTCTCGTTCAACGTCAAGGGCGGGCGCTGCGAAGGCTGCCAGGGCGACGGCGTGACCGCCATCGAGATGCACTTCCTGCCGGACGTCTACGTCACGTGCGAGCAGTGCAAGGGGCGCCGCTACAACCGCGAGACCCTCGAGGTCCGCTACCGCGGCAAGTCCATCGCCGACCTGCTGGAACTGACCGTCGATCAGGCCCTGCCGCTGCTCGAGAGCTTCCCCTCGATTGCCAACAAGCTGCGCACGCTGCAGCAGGTGGGGCTCGGCTACGTGACGCTGGGACAGTCGGCGACGACGCTGAGCGGCGGGGAGGCGCAGCGCGTGAAGCTCGCGAAGGAGCTGTCGCGGCGGGGCACCGGCCGCACGCTCTACATCCTCGACGAGCCGACCACCGGCCTGCACTTCGACGACGTCGCCAAGCTGCTCGACGTGCTGCACCAGCTGGTCGAGCAGGGCAACACCATCCTCGTCATCGAACACAATCTGGACGTGATCCGGTCCGCGGACCACGTCATCGACCTCGGGCCGGAGGGGGGCAGTGGGGGAGGCCGTGTGGTCGCCCAGGGCACCCCGGAGCAGGTGGCACGGGTCAAGGGATCCCATACCGGGGCATTTCTGGCGGAATCGACGCCTGCCCCTACAGGCCGCGGCCGCCGGAGCCGAGACGTCAGTGTGGTTGCATAGCCACAGTCTCGCAGGGATGAGCGTGTCACGAGCGCAACAGTGACCTCTGGACCGATCAGGCCGATCAAGGCGCTTATGGATTCAAGTGTCTCTGAATCAACGACTTGCGTAACTCATGGCGAAATGCGTCGAAGCGGTATCAGTCTTGCTTCTAGGTGGCCGGCATCAGTCGGTGCCCTTTGATCTGAGAGCTGAATGACATCGCAGCGGACTCTTCGCCGTTCCATCACCTGCGCCGGGATTGGCCTCCATTCGGGCCATCGCGTCACGCTGACGCTCCGTCCTGCCCCTGCCGACTACGGCATCCGCTTCCGGCGGGCCGACCTCGGGGGCCTGGAGATTCCGGCCCGCGTCGAGCACGTCGCCAGCCTCAACTACGCGACCGGACTGTCCTTTGCCGGTGCCAGTGTCGAGACCGTCGAGCACCTGCTCGCCGCGCTCGTCAGCCAGGGCGTCGACAACGTCGCCATCGAGCTCAACACCCCTGAAGTGCCGATCATGGACGGCAGCGCCGCGCCGTTCGTCTATCTGCTGCAGGAAGCCGGCATCAAGACGCTGAGCGCCCCGCGCCGCTTCCTCAAGGTGCTCCGTCCGGTCAGTCTGGCCCGCGGCGACAAGCACATCGCCATCTACCCGGCCGACGAGTTCCGGATCAGCTACACCATCAGCTTCGATCACCCGCTGCTGCGTCACCAGAGCCGGTCGGTGGTCATCACCCCGGATTCGTTCGCCGAGGAACTCGCCCCGGCCCGGACGTTCGGCTTCCTCAAGGATCTCGAGCTGCTCCGGCAGCAGGGCCTGACACTCGGCGGCTCCCTCGACAACGCCGTCGTACTCGGCGAGACCGGCGTCCTCAACAACACGCTGCGCTTCGAGGACGAATTCGTCCGTCACAAGATTCTCGACGCCATCGGTGACCTGGCCCTCGTCGGCTCGCCGATCATCGGCCACATCGTCGCGCATCGCGGCGGCCACGCGCTTCACACGGCGCTCGGCACCGCCCTGCTCGAGCAGCGCGATGCGTGGACCTACGTCGATGCCCCCGAGGCCGTCACCGACGTCGTCGGCATGCCCATCACCGTCACGAGCTAGCAGACAGCACCCGGGCGGCCCACTGCCGCCAGGACGACCGGGGCGGCTCCGAGGAGCCGCCCTTTTCGTTTGGGGGCGTCCCTCCCACCGTCGTTAACGCACCCGGCGTCTCGGCCGTCCTTCCCGCTGCACGTGTCGCTTCCGCCACCGACTCGCCAGGACGCACGCCCCGTCGCGTGGGCGCCCGAAGACGATGTGCCGCTGGTACACGCGGCGCAGGGGGGCGATGCCGCGTCCTTCGACACGCTCTACCGTCGACACGCGCGCCTCGTGCATGCGGTGCTGCTCGGCAGAGCCACCGGAGACGATGTGGAGGATCTCGTGCAGGAGGTCTTCCTGGCGGCGTGGCGACGGCTCGCAACGCTGCGCGACCCGGCGGCCTTCGGCGGGTGGGTGGTGACCATCGCGAGGCACCAGCGCATCGACCACGTGCGCCGACAGGCTGCCAGACCGGACGCGGTGCCACGTCGAACCGGCCCTGACGGTGGCGACGAGCGGCGACCCGAGCTGCGCAGCGCCGACGTGCCGGCCGATGCCCGCCTCGAAGCGCACCAGGCGCTCGACGCCATTCGTGCCTTGCCCGAGGCCTACCGCGAGACGTTGCTGCTGCGGCTCGTCGAGGGCATGACCGGGCCGGAGATCGCGCGTCGCACGGGCCTCACGCCGGAGTCCGTCCGCGTCAACCTGTGTCGGGGGATGAAGCTGCTGCGGCAGGCGCTCGCCCATGCGCCCGCGGTGAGGATGACGTGATGGACCCGATGGACGACGAGTACCTCTGGGATCGCACGGGACCGATCGATGCGGAGGTGGCGCGGCTCGAGGCCGTGCTGGCGCCGCTGGCCTCGCGGCCGGCCGTCGACCTGCCGCGGCTCGATGTCCCGCGTCTGCCGGCATCCCCCTCCCCGGTGCCGTGGCGCACCTGGCTGGCGGCCGCAGCGCTGGTGCTCGTGTCGCTGGGGGTGTCCCTGCTGGCGCCCGTCGCACCGCCGACCTCCGGGGATCCCTGGCGTGTCGCGCGTGTCGAGGGGACGCCCACCATCGCCGCCGCGCCGCTGGCCCGTCACTCCGCCGTGCGCCCAGGACGCTGGATCGAGACCGACGCAGGGTCCACGGCGGTCATGTTCGTCGGGACCATCGGACGACTGGAAGTGGCGCCGCGCTCGCGGCTGCGTGTCGTCACCGCGGGCCCCGGGGATCATCGGGCCGAACTGGTGCGGGGCACCATCGAGGCACAGATCTGGGCGCCGCCGGGACAGTTCGTCATCGAGACGCCGTCGGCCACCGCCGTCGATCTCGGGTGTGCCTACACGCTCACGATCGATGAGCACGGGGTCGGCCTGATCACCGTGCAGGGCGGGTGGGTCGGCTTCGAGCATCGGGGGCGCGAGGCCTTCATCCCCGCCGGAGCGACGGGCAGGACCTGGCCGGGGCGCGGCCCGGGGACGCCGACGTACACCGACGCGTCCGCAGCGCTGCGCGAGGCGGTCGACGCGATCGATCTGGCCCCGTCCGAGGAGGCGCAGGCGGCACCGCTCGCGGTCATCCTGCGTGACGCGCGTCCCCAGGATGCGCTGACGCTCTGGCACCTCATCGACCGCGTCTCTCCCCGTCACGCCGCCGCCGTCGTCGACCGTCTCCACGCCCTCGTGCCGATGCCCGAGGGCGTCACCCGCGACGGGGTGCTGGCGGGCAACCGCGCCATGCGCGATGCGTGGTGGACCGCGCTCGGGCTCGGCTCGGCCGACTGGTGGCGGACGTGGCGTCAGCAGTGGAACCCGGGCCATTGAATGCCGGCATGCCGGAATGCCGGAATGCCGAAGGGTTAACGCTCGGCGCGTGAGGGCGTCCTTCCTGCATCACCGTTCACCGGGTCGCATCGCGTGCGCCCACCGGTTCTGCAGGAGGTCACATGTCCAGACTGCCACTCGCCCTTCGTCTCGTCGGCGCGCCGTCGCTCGTCGTCGCACTGCTCGCCATCACGCCCGTGCCCGCCCTCGCCGGGCCACCCCTCATCTGCCATCCGTTCGACATCGGCACCGCGGCGTCGCTGCCGTTCGGCAGCACCCCAGATGGCTGGAGAGGGTGGCAGGCCACGCTGCCGTCATACGACCGATCGGCGCTGGTGGCCGACACCCTCGCGTTGCTGACCGCCACCACGCCCGTGATCGTGCGGATGGAGACGCTGCGCCGCGCGTCTGCGTATGCGGCCGAGTCGCCGGCCCTCGCCTCTTCGCTGCTCGCCGCCGTCGAGGCGCGTGCACCGAAGACGCCGCGCACGACGGCCGAGGCCCTGGCGCTGTTCGACGCCGGCTACCTGGTGGAAACCTACCGGCAGCTCGGTGGCCGCGGCGTGGCGATGCGCGCGCCGATCGAGGGCAAGGACGGTTACGCGATGGTCCGCGCCGCGATGGCGCAGCTACCCGACGACCCCGGCCTGCAGTTCGCAGCGGCCCTCATCACGGCGACGCCGGAGCGGCGCACCGCGCATGCGGATCATCTCGAGAAGGCACGCACGATGGCGCGACGCGACGCGGTGGTCGCCCGCAATCTCGCGACGCATTTCGGTAACTGATCGGGAACCGGAAACCGGGAACCGGGAGGGTCGGGAGAGATTGGGTAGGGCCCGCTCTCCGAGCGGGCCGTCATGACGGCCGGTTCGGAGAACCGGCCCTACCCCTGGTCCACTACTCCACCTGCAGCGCGCGCAGCGTGACCTCGGAGCCGCAGGACTCGAACCAGTCGATGCCTTCGCTCACGAGATCGAGCTTGAGGTGATAGCGGCCGGGCGCGAGGGGAGGCACCTCCAGGCGGAGGTCCTGCCACTGCCCGGCCTCGATGGTGCGCGGCAGCGCCGCGCGGGCGAAGTCGCGGTCCACCATCTCGCGGTCCGCGTCGAGCAACTGGGCGCCGACGCGGACGAGGCGTCGTCCGTACGAGGCCGTGTGCGGGAAGGCACGCTGACTCAGGTTGCGCACCCGGAGGTCCAGTGCCAGCGGCGCCCCGGCGCGATGGGGCAGCGTCTCGCCTCTGACCGGCCCGCGCACCTCGATGCGTGCGCGCGGCGTGCTGCCGGGAATCGCGCTGCCCAGGTAGTTGTGATCCCAGATCTCGTGGCGGATGCGCTGCCAGTCGGGCGTCCCCGGCGCGAAGCGACGCGAGTAGGCGTGCTCCGGATGATCCGTGATCTCCCAGCACAGGCGATCGACGCCGAGCGCCTTCGCCATCGATCGCGCCCGGTCCATCTCCGCGTCGGTGTCGTTCCACCGGAAGAGGATGTAGCGCCAGTTGACGAACGGGACGTCGCGGCCGAGCGCCTGCTTCTCGTCTATCACCGCCCGCAGGTTCTTCATCACGTGGTCGAAGCGTCCGCGCTGGCGATAGGTCGCGTAGACGTCCTGCGACGCGCCATCGACCGAGAACGTCACCTCGTCGATGCCGGAGCGCACCAGCCGCCGGGCCGACTCCTCGTTCAGCGCCCCGCCGTTGGTCGACGTGTACAGATAGATGTGCGGGTAGTCGCGCTTGACCATCTCGCACATCTCGACGGCCCGCTTGTGCAGGAACGCTTCGCCGTAGTTGAAGAAGTCGATGCGCTGCAGGGTCGGCCCGACTTCGGCCAGGACCCGCGTGAACAGGTCGACGTCCAGCATGCCGGCCTGGCGCGTCTTCGTGATGCCCGTCTCCGGCGCACAGCACGCATCGAGACAGGAGACGTTGCAGGCGGCCGTGCACTCGACGTAGAGCCGGGAGGGCCGCGGCGCCACCGCGAGGGAACGCTGCGGGGCGGGCTCGTCCGGCGCCAGCGGCAGTTTCAGCGGGCAGTCGCCACAGAACGCCGAGCCCCCGGCGTTCAGGTCCGCGCGCAGCTGCGTGGCGACCGGCCCGGTCCAGACATCGCCGATGGTCGTCGTGCGCGCATCACCCAGCACACGCTTCGCATAGGGATCGGCACACCCGCACACCACGCGACCATCACACAGCAGCACCGCCGTGCTGAACGGCCACGAACAGGTGAAGCGGGTCGCACGGTGATTCTCGGACATGGGGCGTCAGGGAATTTCAGAATTTCAGAATTTCAGAATTTCATCGGCACCGCCAACCCTCGAAGCACCGAGTTGCTGGCGAGATTCCTGAAATTCAGAAATTCTGACATTCCTACTCGTCGTCGGGCAGCTTCTTGAGCACGGCGCCGAGGCGCTCGTTCTCGTACGTCACGGTGTTGAGGAACAGGCTCTCGATGAAGTAGGCGCGCAGTTCCTCGGGCGAGAGCTGATCGGCGAGATGCTGGATCTCGCGCATCATGTCCTCGAACGTGCGGGCCAGCTCGTGGCGCACGGTCACTTCCTGGAACAGGGTCTCGACCACGGCGAGCAGGTCACCATCCAGTGGAATCTCGACGCCGGTGCTGGTCTTGATGACGCGCATCGTCTCAGGCTCCGAAACTCGCCAACGCACTCTCGACGTCGGGATGCACCTCGATGAAGTTCTGCGTGTTCGTCATCGTGAGCATCGTCTCGACGCGCTTCTGGACGCCCGAGAGCTTCACCGTCCCGCCGCCGGAGCTGATTTGCCGGTACAGGTCCATCAGGCACCCGATGGTCGCGCTGTCGAGATAGGTGACGGGCGTCAGGTCCACCAGGACCTTCTTCTCGCCCTGCTGCACGAGCCCGCTCACGGTGCTCGCGAAATCCGAAAGGATCGGGTACAGCATCCGGGATTCCTGGACCCGGACGACGGCCACGTCCCCGTGGTGCTCGGTCGTGAGGTTCATGTTCTGGCTTGGCTCCGTGGCAGCGCTACTCGCGACGCCCGGCGGTGGCGCGGCGCGGCGTGGAGAGGCCCGATTCCTGCAGACGGCGGATCTGCCGGGCAAGTTCCGTGCGTCCCCGGTTGATGCGTGACTTGACCGTGCCTTCGGGCAGGTCGAGCATCACGGCGATCTCCTGGTAGGACAGTTCCTTGATGTCGCGCAGCAGCACCGCCGACCGCAGGGTCGGCGCCAGCTGGTTCAGCGCCAGCCGCAGCAGCGCCCGCTGATCTTCCCGCTCGATGCCTGCCAGCGGCCCGGGCTCGGCCCGGGTCGCCGTGCCCATCTCCCGCGAGTCCACGTCGCGCGAGATGGTCTCGCGCTCCTTGCGCACGCTGCGGTAGTGGTCGATGCACAGGTTCCGGCTGATGCTGATCAGCCAGGTCTGGAAATTCGCCCGCCGGTCGAACGTGTGCAGCGACTTGAAGATCTTGACGAAGATGTCCTGCGTCAGATCCTCGGCCTCGTCGTGCTTGCCGGTGAACTTGTAGGCGACGTTGAAGACCTTCCGCCAGTGCTGACGGACGATGCGCGCCCACGCGTCCTGATCGCCTGCCAGACACTGCTCGATGAGCGCGTCGATCTCCGAAGGCGGTTGCGTGGGGTCGAACGTCATGGGGCAGGGACGGGTCGCATGATAGCAGGGGACCACCTCCAGCGTATGATCCCGTGCGTGGCGGTAACCGACACCACGCAGGCTCCCGTGTTCGCCCTCGACCAGGTTCCGCTCGATCGGATCGCGGCCGCCGAGGGCACGCCGTGCTACGTTTACAGCGCCCCCGTCGTCCGCCAGCGCCTCGCCGCGCTGCGGCAGGCCTTCGAGGCGTGCGACTGGCCGTACGCACTCCACTACGCCCTCAAGGCGAACTCGTCGCTCGCCGTCGCCAGCCTCATCCGTGAGGGCGGCGCCGACGCCGATGCCAACTCGGTCGGCGAGATCGCCCTCGCCCGCCGCGCCGGCTTCCGGCCGGACCAGATCGTCTTCACCGGCGTCGGCAAATCCCCGGCGGAACTGGCCGAAGCGGTCTCCCTCGACCTGAAGGCCATCAACGCCGAGTCGGCCGGGGAACTCGATCGCCTGGACGCGCTCGCCCGCGCCCAGGGCCGGCGCGTCCGCGTCGCCCTGCGGGTCAATCCCGACGTCGACGCCCAGACCCACGCCCACATCACCACCGGTCTCAAGACCAGCAAGTTCGGCGTGCCGCTCGACGATGCGGCGGCGCTGCTGCGGGAGCGACGCGACGCGGCCGGCCTCGAGGTCATCGGCCTGCACGTCCACGTCGGCTCGCAGATCACCTCGCTCGGGCCCCTCTGCGCCGCCGCCCGCAAGGTCGCCGATCTCGCCGTGTCCCTGCGGGCCGAGGGCTTTCCGCTGTCGCACCTCGACCTCGGCGGCGGCCTCGGCATCGTCTACGAGCGCGGTGCCGACGTCCCGACCTACGAGGCCTTCGCCCAGGCGCTCGTCGACGTCGCCCGGCCCACCGGCTTCACCCTCATCGTCGAGCCGGGGCGGACCCTCGTGGGGCCGGCCGGGGTCCTGCTCGCGCGGGTCATCGACACCAAGCCCTGCGCCGGCGGCGGCCGGTTCGTCGTCCTCGATGCGGGCATGACCGAGCTGATGCGCCCGGCGCTGTACGGCGCCTTCCATCGCATCGTGCCCGTGCACGCCACCGACCGCCCCCTGGTGCCCTGCCATGTCGTCGGGCCCGTGTGCGAGAGCAGCGACACGTTCGGCCGGGTGCGCGATCTGCCCGAGCCCGCGGTCGGCGACCTGATGGCCATCATGGACGCCGGGGCCTACGGCGCCGTGATGTCCAACACCTACAATCGTCGTCCGCTGCCGCCCGAGCTGCTCGCGGAAGCCGATGGCTCCTGGCGCGTCATCCGCCGGCGGCAGACCATCGACGACATGCTCGCGCTCGAGCACGCATGACCCGCGGTCGCCTCATCGCGTTCGAAGGACTCGACCAGAGCGGCAAGCAGACGCAGGCCCTGCGGCTGCGTCAGGCGCTCGAGGCCGAGGGACTGCAGGTCGTCAGCTTCGATTTTCCCGACTACCAGACCCCGATCGGGCAGGAGATCGGCACCGCCCTCAAGGGGGGCCGCGCCTTTCCGCCCGATTGCCTGCAACTGCTCTACGTGGCCAACCGCTGCGAGCACCGTCCGGCGATCGAGGCGGCGCTGGCGGCGGGGCAGTGGGTGGTCTGCGATCGCTGGGTCGCGTCGTCGATCGCCTACGGCGAGGCGCAGGGGCTCGATCCCGACTGGCTGGGGCTCATCCAGCGGGTGCTTCCGCCGGCCGACATGACGATGCTGCTCGACCTGGCGCCCGAGGTGGCCGCGCAGCGCAAGCAGCAGCATCGGGATGCCTTCGAGCAGGACCTCGACCTGCTTGGACGCGTGCGCGCCAGCTACCTGCGCCAGGCGGCGTCTGCGCCCGGCTGGCAGGTCGTCGACGCCGCGCGTGACCGGGATGCGGTCACCGTTGACGTGCTCGCGCTCGCACTCGCACTCGCGCGGTAGGTCACTTCCATCCTGCGAGGTTCTCGGCCTTCACCGGAAGATCCCAGTGCGCCTCGAGCAGGGCGAAGCGGCGCTGCTCTTCCTTCTCGAAGGTCGCCGTGTCCGGGTACAGCTCCTCGAGGATCGCGGTGTTGTCGAACGTCGCGAACGCCGTGGCGGCGTCCTTGAAGGTGATCGTCACCCGCATGTCCCAGCGTCCGTCTTCCGTGCCGTGGTGGAAGGGGTAGGCCACGGTGACGTCGAGCAGGCGTCCGAGCGCCTTCTCCTTCACCAGCACGGGGTAGTGGTTCTTCCGGAACAGCGCCTTGAACTCGTCGAAGGCGCCCCACTTCGTCTTGTAGTAGTACTCCACCACGAACGGTGCGGTGGTGGAGGTCGTGGCCGGGGCCTGTGCCGCGGCCAGACCGGGGGCGATCGCCAGCAGGCTGGCGGCGAGCACGAACGAGCGGATGGCTGGCATCGAGGGGTCTCCTGGCCAGAGTGTAGACCGCTACCGTTTCTCGGTTCTCGCGACGGCCGCGGCGCGGACGTCGCGCGCACCGGCGTCCCGCAACACCCGCGCGCACGCCGACATCGTCCCGCCGGTCGTCACCACGTCGTCCACCAGCAGCACGCGGGCGCCCGACAGCATGCCGCGCAGGCGGCGTCTGCCACCGGGCGTGACGTGACGAGCGAGCGCGAACGCGTCCTGGACGTTGCGTTCACGCGCGTCGGCGTGCAGGCTCGCCTGGGCCGGCGTCCAGTGCGTGCGGGACAGGGCATGGAGAACGGGCGGCCCCAGGTGGCGGGCGAGCCGCTCGGCCTGGTTGAAGCCGCGGACGAGGCGTCGCCACGGGTGCAGGGGCACGGGGACGACGACGTCGATGTGGCGCAGGTCGAGCGCGGGGTGGTCCGACAGTCGGCGGGCGAGGGGGACGTCGAGGGTCTGATGCCCGGCGTACTTGAAGGCCTGCACGATGGCCCGCATCGGCCCGTCGTACCGTGCGGCGGCCACGAGGGTCGAGACGTGCCGCGGTCGCGTGTCACAGGGCCCGTCGTCCCAGGGGACGGCCGCCCAGCAGTCGGCACACACCGGACCGCGTGTCGGTGCCGCCAGGGCCTGCTGGCAGGCGACACACCGCGCCGCAATCAGGAACGCCAGGGTGGCGTCCAGCAACGACGGCGGGCCGGGCTCAGCGAACCTCGGCGGCCATCTCGCTGCGGGGGGCGGTTCCCCAGAGGCGGTCGAGCGAGTAGAACTCCCGCGTGTCCGGCATGAACACGTGGACGATGAAGTCGAAGTAGTCGAGCAGGATCCACTCGGCACGGTCGTAGCCCTCGACGTGCGCGGGGCGGCGCCCTTCCGCCTTCAGAGCGGCCTCGATGGCATCCGCGATCGCCTGCACCTGGCGGATGTTGCCGCCGGTGCACGTCACGAAGAAGTCGGTGAAGGCGCCGAGTCCACGCAGGTCCATGAGCGTGACCCTGGTGGCTTGTCGGCCCAGCGCCGCATCGACGGCGGTGCGGACTTCTTCGGGAATCGGGGCAGGCTCGTGTCCGGCCCGCTGCGCGTCAGTCTTCGCCATGCAAGCGTCTCGCCGCCGGGGAGATGGTGTACAGGCCGTGTCGGCGGATGTGCGCGGCCACGGAAGCCGGCACGTCCGTGCCCGCTCCCTTTCCAGCAAGAATACGTTGACGGATACCGGTGGAGGAGACGTCCGGTGTCTCCGCCTCGACGAGCCAGATTCCACAGGAATCCGCGGCATCGTCGGCCTCGGGCCTCGTTGAGGCGGCCGTGTGCCTGAGCCGTGGCGCCACGGCCGGGTGACGGCGGACGGCGTCGGGCAGCACATGTCCTGGACGCGTCACGACGACGAAGTGGCCGGCGTCGAGCACGTCAGGGAAGCGGCGCCAGGTGTCGATTCCTGCAAACGCATCGGCGCCGGTGATGAAGAAAATCTGCGACGGGGTCACGCCCTCCGCGGCAAACGCCTGCAGGGTGTCCCACGTGTAGGTCGGTCCTGGCCGCGCCAGTTCCAGGTCGCTCACGCGCAGCAGGTCGTCCTCGCTCGCGGCCAGGGCCGCCATCGCGAACCGATGCCAGGGCGACGCGTGAGGCGCCGCCTTGTGGGCGGGCACGTGCGACGGCAGCAGCCACACGGTATCCAGCGAGAGCGCTCGGGCCGCGGCGTGGGCCGCGGCCACGTGTCCGACATGCACTGGGTCGAGGGTGCCACCGAGCACCCCGAGGCGCAAGGGGGCCGACCTCATGCGTCCGGGTCGTCCGGCCCAACCTCGTCCGGTTCAGCCTCGTCCGGGCCGTTGTCGGCCCACGAAGGGTCGGCGGCGTCCAGCCGCGGGTTCGGCGCCTCTGGCACCGGGGCCGGGTGGCGCACGAGGGCGCGTTCGGCGCTGACGTGCGCCACGTAGGGCCACAGCGTCTCGAGCAACTCGGGCACGCCTTCGCCGGTGACCGCCGAGATCGCATGGAACTGCAGGCCGAGGGTCTCGGCGTGCGCCCGCAGCGTCTCGAGGCGTTCGGGATCGCCCAGGATGTCGATGCGGTTGGCGGCGACCACCTGCGGCCGCGACGCGAGCGGCAGGTCGTCCGGGTCGAGCGTGTCCGCGTTGGGCACGTACTCCAGCAGCTCGTGCCGGATGATCTCCAGGTCCTGCACCGGGTCCCGGCCCGACGCTTCGCTGACGTCGACGACATGCAGCAGCACCTTGGTGCGCTCCACGTGGCCGAGGAAGCGGTGGCCGAGCCCGCGCCCTTCATGCGCGCCCTCGATGAGACCGGGCACGTCGGCCATCACGAAGCTGCGGTCGTCGCTCAGCGCCACCACGCCCAGGTTGGGCACCAGCGTCGTGAACGGATAGTCCGCGATCTTCGGCTTGGCGGCCGACACCCGCGCGATCAGCGTCGACTTGCCCACGTTCGGGTAGCCGACGATGCCGACGTCGGCGAGGAGCTTCATCCGCAGGCGGATCTTGAACTCTTCGCCAGGGTCGCCGGTATCCGCGCGCCGAGGGGTGCGATTGGTGGAGGACGTGAAGCGGGCGTTGCCGCGTCCGCCGCGCCCGCCCTTGGCCGCGAGCACGCGGTCGCCGATGGCGACCAGATCCGCGAACTGGTGGGCGTGGCCGAACTCGTCGATGCGATAGGCCACCGTGCCCGGGGGCACGGGGAGCTCGATGTCCCTGGCCGACTTGCCGGTACGGAGCGAGCCTTCGCCGTTGCCGCCGCGGCCGGCGGCGAAATCGGGATGGAAGCGGTAGCTGACGAGGGTGTTGTGGTGCGGGCTGGCGATCAGGTACACCGATCCGCCAGCACCGCCATCGCCGCCATCGGGACCGCCGCGCGGGATGAACTTCTCGCGCCGGAAGCTGATGGCGCCGCGTCCGCCGTGACCGGCGCTGACGTTGATGTCGACTTCGTCAACGAACATGCGCGGGTCCGGGACGCCCTGGGGCAGTCCCGAGGGGAGTTATTCGACGACCGGGTGGACGCTGATGAAGCGGCCGTGGGCGCCGTGGTCCTCGAACTTGACCACACCCGTCACCTTGGCAAACAGCGTGTCGTCCTTGCCGAGGCCGACGTTGCTGCCCGCGTTGAAACGACGACCGCGCTGGCGCACGAGGATCGACCCGCCGCTGACGAGGTTGCCGTCGTGCTGCTTCACGCCCAGACGCTGCGCGTTGCTGTCGCGCCCATTGCGCGAACTGCCCTGTCCCTTTTTTGTAGCCATGACGTAGACCCTCGCGCCGGCCCGGAACGACCCGGAGGCGGCGTGCTCCTGCTAGAGGAGGATGTCCTTGACTTCGATGCGCGTGAAGGTGGCGCGGTGACCCTTGGTCCGGCGCATGCCCTTGCGGCGCTTCTTCTTGAAGACCCGCAGCTTCGGGCCACGCGACTCGCCGGCCACGGTGCCGACGACACGGGCTCCAGCCACGAAGGGCGCGCCGACGAGTACGTCGCCGCCGTCCTTGCCCACGAGCAGCACCTGCTCGACGGTGACTTCCTGGCCCTGCTCGACGTCGACGCGGTCGACGGTGACGATCTCGCCGGGGGTGACCTTCACCTGGCGGCCGCCGCTTTGAATGATGGCAAACACGGTCGTTGCTCCTGCGCGCTGCATGGACCCGCGTTTCGGGCCCGACAAAGACAGCGAGTCTACCACACGGACGGCTGCGCTGGGAACGCCGAATTCACCGCAGCATGATCCGCGAGCCGCGGACGCGTGTGGTGCTCAGGGTATTGAGGAACGACGGCAGCACCGCGTCCATCTGCTCGAAGAAGGACGACAGGGCCGGGACGTTCTGCTGAGCCGGGTAGAGCCGTTCCTCGCGGTAGCTCTCCTGATACAGCACCGCGCCGCTGCGCCCGTCGATGAACACCAGCTTCGGACGGAGGATGTAGCCCTTGCGCTCCATGTAGACGCGCACCGGCATGACCGTGCGGCGGCCCACCTGGTCGTAGACCTCGCGCTCCTGCGTCACGATGCCCGACGCCTGGTGCGGCCGGAAGATGACCGTGCCGGTGACGATGAGCGGCTGCTGGAATTCCTCGCCGATCTTCTTCCAGTACGCGGCGTTGGCGAAAATCGGCTCGAACGCCTCGAGGTCCTTCTCGTCGAGGATTTTCTCGGGAAAGGCCATGCCGGCCGGCAGATCGGCAGGCGGCGGTGCCTCGCCGGGCACGGACGGGCCCCGGGCCTGGTCCCGTGCCACCTGCTGGAGCGGCAGCGGATCGGCCTCGATGACCCGGAGGCGGCTCTTGGTCCGCAGCTGGCTGCGCAGGAGCCGCACCGTCTCCATGTTGGCGTCGACGTCCTCGGCGCCCCCCGAGATGAACCCGGCCACGTGGACGCGCGAGAACGGCGTCACGTCCAGCTTGGCCTGGATGGGGGTGTCGATGGGCACCTCGTAGACGGACGTGCAGCCCGCTGCCGCGGCCAGCACCCCGGCGAGGGCGACGCTAGCTACCCGAGTTCCTCTTGGCGCGGTCATTGATTTCCTTGAACAAGTCGTAGTTCTGCTGGATCGAAAGGTTCTGCGGCTCCAGTTCCAGCGCCTTCTCGTACGCCTTGCCGGCCTGCTCGAACTTGCCGAGCTGTTCGTAGGCGATGCCCAGGTTGTTGAACGCCGCCGCGTACGTCGGGTCGATCTCCGAGGCCCGCTCCCACCGGAACACGGCCTCCTGCCAGAGCCCACGCTGCGCCACCGCGATGCCGAATTCGACCTGCGATTGCGCCTGCTTGCGAGCGTCCTGCGCCGATGCCACACCTGACGCGCCCAGCACGAGTGCCAGCGCGAGCATCCACGAACGAGGCTTGGTCATGGGAATGGTTGCCACTATACACCTCTGCCACGACGCGCCGGATCGCAGTTCCTGCCACCTCCGGCAGTGACAGATCAATGGACGCTGCGGACATCGATTCAGTCGCCCTGGCGGCAACTTTGCACGGGAGGGGTCCACCCATGTCCGACCCCTCCCGCCTCGATGCCGTGGCCCTCGCGCTGGCCGCCGGGACTCAGCCGGCCAGGGCCGCCGCGACCCTGAAGGCCGCCCTCCCGTCCTGGCCCGCCCTGCCGTTGTCGCTCTGCCTGGACGCCCTGACCCTGCACGGGCCAGGCGCGGTGGAGCACTGGCGCGCCGAGGCCGGTCGCGCCCTGGCCATCGCCGATGCCGCCGGATACGACGTGCTCTGGCCCGCCCACCACGCCTACCCGCCCCTCCTCCGCACCATCGTCGATCCGCCGCTGCTGCTGTGGGTGTGGGGCGATGTGGCGCTGCTCGCGGCGCCTGCCGTAGCCCTGGTCGGATCGCGGCGGGCCACCACCAGCGGCAGCGAGGTCGCCTTCCGGATCGCCGCCGATCTCGCCGCCGCGGGGGTGGTCGTCGCCAGCGGCTTCGCGAGGGGGATCGACGCGGCGGCCCACCGCGGTGCGCTCTCGACCGGGCGGTCGGTCGCCGTCCTCGGCTGCGGCCTCGACCAGCCCTACCCGAGCGACCACGGCCCGCTCGGTCGGCAACTGGCCGAGACCGGGGCGGTCATCAGCGAGTTCCCGCCAGGCACGCCGCCCCTGGCGCACCACTTCCCGCTGCGCAACCGCACCCTGAGCGGGCTCTGCCACGCCGTGGTGGTGGTGCAGGCCACCGAGCGCAGCGGCTCGCTCATCACCGCCCGCCTCGCCATGGAGCAGGGGCGGGAGGTGATGGCCGTGCCCGGGGATGTCCGGACGGGCGCCAACTCGGGCGGCCACGCCCTGCTCCGTGACGGCGCCCGCCTGGTCGAACGTGCCGCCGACGTCCTCGAGGAACTGGGATGGGTCGCCTCGCCCGAGACCTCGGAGGGGGAGGCTTCTGTGGGTAGGGCCCGCTCTCCGAGCGGGCCGACGTCATCCACGATCCTCACGTGCCTCGCGCGCGAGGACGGCGTCACGCTGGACGACCTGCTGGCCGAAACCGGTCGAAATCCTTCGGATTTGCTCGAAGAGTTGCTCGATCTCGAGTTGGCAGGGCGGGTGCGGCGCGACGGGGCCGGGCGATTCCTGCCCGCTGAACGGAAGTGGTAACGTACAGGTCGCACCCAATGTCCAAGCCCCTCGTCATCGTCGAATCACCCGCCAAGGCCAAGACGCTGGCCCGGTTCCTGGGCAACCAGTTCCGGGTCGAGGCGAGCGTGGGGCACGTGCGGGACCTCCCGGAGAACGCCAGCGAAGTCCCCGCCGGCATCAAGGACAAGCCGTGGGGGCGCATGGGCGTCGACGTCGATGCCGGCTTCAAGCCCTACTACGTCATCTCCTCGGACCGGAAGTCCCGGATCCGGGAACTGAAGGCCGCCGTCGCCGACGCCGACGAAGTGCTGCTGGCCACCGACCCGGACCGCGAAGGCGAGTCCATCAGCTGGCACCTGCGCGAGGTGCTCAAGCCCAAGGGCACGGTCAAGCGGGTGGTCTTCCACGAGATCACGGAAGAAGCGGTGCTGGACGCCATCGCCCATGCCCGCGACATCGACCTGAAGCTGGTCGACGCGCAGGAGAGCCGCCGCATCCTCGACCGGTTGTACGGCTACATGCTGTCGCCGGTGCTGTGGAAGAAGGTCCAGACCGGCCTCAGCGCGGGCCGCGTGCAGAGCGTGGCCGTGCGGCTGATCGTCGAGCGCGAAGAAGAGCGCCGCGCCTTCAGGCGCAGCACCTACTGGGACCTCGACGCCAGAATCCGTGCCGGCGAGACGCAGTTCATCGCCTCCCTGGTCCGCGTCGGCGACGAGCGCGTGGCCACCGGCAAGGACTTCGACCCGAACACCGGCGCGCTCACCGGCCGCAACGTCCGCCTGCTCGACGAGGCCGCGGCCAGGACGATGCGCGACACGCTCGCCGGCCGCCTCCCGTGGGTGGTGAGCGCGGTCGAGGAGAAGCCGACCACGCAACGCCCGTCGGCGCCGTTCACCACGTCCACGCTCCAGCAGGAAGCCAACCGCAAACTCGGCTTCTCCGCCGACCGGACGATGAGCGCGGCGCAACGGCTGTTCCAGGACGGTGTGATCTCCTACCACCGGACCGACTCCACGACCCTGAGCGACCGCGCCCTGCGCGAGTCGGCCCGGGCGATCCAGGGGTTGTACGGCGACGCCTTCTACAGCGGGCCCCGTCAGTACCAGACGAAGGTCAAGAACGCCCAGGAAGCCCACGAGGCCATCCGGCCGACCGACTTCGACCAGACGCCGCAGTCCCTGTCGCTGCCGCCCGACGAAGCCCGCCTCTACGACCTGATCTGGAAGCGCACGGTCGCGTCGCAGATGGCCGATGCCCGCCTCCTGCGCACCACGCTGGAGATCACGGCCACCGGAGCCGACGGCCGCGCCCATGTGTTCACGGCGTCCGGCAAGGCGATCCAGTTCGCCGGCTTCCTCCGCGCGTACGTCGAAGGCAGCGACGACCCCGCCAGCGAACTCGGCGACCAGGAGACGATCCTGCCCAAGCTCGTCGTCGGCGACCGCGTCACCGCCCCGGGGCAGGGCCCGCTCACGCTCGGGGGCCTCGACCCGAAGGCGCACGAGACGCTGCCGCCCCCGCGCTATACCGATGCGTCGCTCGTCAAGCGCCTCGAAGAAGACGGCATCGGGCGCCCGTCGACCTACGCGTCGATCATCCAGACCATCGAGCGCCGCGGCTACGTGTGGCGCCAGGGCAAGGCCCTGATCCCGAGCTACACGGCCTTCGCCGTCACCCGACTGCTGAAGGACCACTTCGGGCAGCTCGTCGAACTCGGCTTCACCGGACGGGTCGAGGAGGATCTGGACCAGGTCTCCAACGGCGACCTCGACCGCACCCAGTTCCTCGAGCAGTTCTACAACGGCCAGGACGGCTGGCCTGGCCTGCGGCACCTGGTGACCAACGAGGACCGCATCGAGTACCCGGTCATCGACATCGGTACCGAGCCCACCAGCGGCCAGAAGGTCGTCGTCCGCATCGGGCGCTATGGCGCGTATGCCCAGATGGGCGACGCCAATGCCTCCATCCCCGAAGACGTCGCTCCGGCCGACTTCACGCTCGAGCAGGCCCTCAAGCTGCTGAAAGACCGCGTGCAGGGGCCACAGAGCCTCGGGACGGACCCGAAGACGGCGCTCCCGGTGTATGTGCTGACCGGCCGGTTCGGCCCGTACGTGCAACTGGGCGAGCCGCCCGAGAAGGGCAGCAAGGAGAAGCCGCGCCGGGCCTCGCTCACGAAGAACGATCATCCCGACTCACTGACGCTCGAGCGCGCGCTCGAACTCCTCTCGCTGCCCCGGCTCGTCGGGCACGATGCGGAGACCGGACAGGACATCATCGCCAACTTCGGGCGCTTCGGCCCCTACGTGAAGCGGGGCGACGAGTTCCGATCGCTAGGCGGCGACGCCGAGGTCTTCGCGGTCACGCTGGACCAGGCGATCGAGCTCTTCAAGCAGGAGAAGAAAGGTCGGCGACGCACGGCGACCCGAACCGTCCTGCGCGAAGTCGGCCTGCATCCCGCGTCGCAGGCGAAGGTCGAAGTGCTGGAGGGACGCTACGGTCCGTACGTCACCGACGGCACGACCAACGCCTCGGTCCCCAAGGACGTCGTGGTCGATGCCCTCACGCTCGAGGAAGCCGTGGGCCTGCTGAAGGCGCGTGAAGGCGTGACACCGAAGAAGGGGCGCGGGCGCGCCCCCGCCAAGCGCACGGCGGCCGCGCCGCGCAAGCGCGCCACGAAGCGGTCAGCCTGAGCACGTGTTCTGTCCGAAGGCCGAAGGCCGAATGACGAAGGCCGTCTGAAATGCAGACTGTGACCATCATCGGCGGCGGTCTCGCAGGATGCGAGGCGGCCTGGCAGGCCGCCTCGAGAGGCGTGCCGGTGCGTCTGCACGAGATGCGCCCGGTGCGCCCCACGCTCGTGCACCAGAGCGACCAGCTGGCCGAACTCGTCTGCAGCAACAGCTTTCGCGGCGACAAGCTCGACAACGCCGTCGGCGTGCTCAAGGAAGAGATGCGTCGGCTCGGCTCGCTCATCATCCGCTGTGCCGATCAGACCCGCGTTCCGGCGGGCGCGGCGCTGGCCGTGGATCGCGCACGGTTTGCCGCCGCTGTCACGGCGGCCATCACCACGCACCCCCTGATCGACGTCGTCCGCGAAGAGGTCAGCGGCATTCCGGCGCCTGGCACCACCGCCGGACCGGTGATCCTGGCCACCGGCCCCCTGACCTCCGACACCCTCTCGGAGGACATCGCCCGCTTCGTCGGCGCCGATCACCTCTCCTTCTACGACGCCATCAGCCCCATCGTCCTGGCCGACTCGATCGATCGGTCGATCGTCTTCCGCGCCTCGCGCTGGGGACGCAGCCTCCGCGCCGAGCACACCGAGCCCGAGGCCGCAGGCCCCGCGTGTGGTGTGGACGATGGAGAGGGGGATTACCTGAATTGCCCGATGGACGAGGAGGAGTATCGGGCGTTCTACGAGGCCCTGATCTCGGCCGAATCAGCCACCGTGCACGACTTCGACGCCGCGCAGTTCTTCGAAGGCTGCCTGCCCATCGAGGTGATGGCCCATCGGGGCCGCGAGACGCTGCGGTTCGGGCCGATGAAGCCGGTGGGCCTGCCCGATCCGAGGACCGGGCGCATCCCCTTCGCGGTCGTGCAGCTGCGGCAGGACACGCTGGCCGGCGATCACTTCAGCCTCGTCGGCTTCCAGACGCAGTTGAAGTGGGGCGAGCAGGCACGCGTGCTCCGGATGATTCCGGGGCTGCGTGACGCCGAGTTCGTCCGCTTCGGCATGGTCCACCGCAACACCTACATCAACGGACCCACCATCCTGCGGCCCACCTGGCAGACCCGCACGCGGCCCGACCTGTTCTTCGCCGGACAGGTGTCCGGCGTCGAGGGGTACGTGGAGTCGGCGGCCTCGGGGCTGCTGGCCGGCATCAACGCCGCTCACCAGGCGCGTGGGCTGCCGCTGCAGGAGGCGCCGCGCGAATCGGCCATCGGCGCGTTGGCCTACTACGTGTCGCACGCCGAGGCGAAGCACTACCAGCCGAGCAACATCACGTTCGGCATCATGCCGCCCCTGGCCGAGCCGCCGCCGCGCCATGGACGCGGGCGCCAGGGCCCCAGCAAGAAGGAGCAGCGCAAGGAGGCCCTCGCGCAGCGCGCGCTGGCGGCGCTCGAGGCATGGCGCGCCGACCTGCCGGTGGCGGCCCCCG